>NZ_QHJN01000012.1:0-97711 GCF_003947565.1 Actinomadura sp. WAC 06369
GGGTTCGCCGTGGACCGGGTGTGCAGGGGGCCGTGGGTGACGGCTCTCGCGACGTGGGCGGTCCTCGGGGGGACGTCGCTGGGGCGTGAGGGTTCGGTGATGGCGGACGCTCTGGAGCGGGGCGATCTCGAGGCGGCGCGGGCTCGGCTGCCTCATCTGTGCGCTCGGGACCCGGAGGGGTTGGCGGCGGACGAGCTGGTGCGGGCGACGGTGGAGTCGGTGGCGGAGAACACGAGCGACGCGGCGGTCGCGCCGCTGGTGTGGGGTGCGGTCGCGGGGGTTCCGGGGTTGTTCGTCTATCGGGCGGTGAACACGCTCGACGCGATGGTGGGCTACCGGAACGCGCGGTACGAGCGGTTCGGGTGGGCGGCCGCGAGGCTCGACGACGCGATGAACTGGGTGCCCGCCCGGGTGACGGGGGTGCTGGTGGCGGTGCTGGGCGGGCCGGGTGCGTGGCGGGTGCTGGTGCGGGACGGCGGGAACCATCCGAGCCCGAACGCGGGGCGGTGCGAGGCCGCGTTCGCGGGGGCGCTCGGTGTCCGGCTGGGCGGGACGAACGCGTACGGGGGCCTGGTGGAGCGGCGTCCGGAGATGGGGGACGGGCGTGCGCCGGAGGTGCGGGACGTCCGGCGGGCGGTGCGGTTGTCGGCGGCGGTGACGTTCGTGGCGGCGGGGCTGGCCGCGGTGGCGGCGTGGCGGCGCGGGTGAGCGGGCTGCTGGTGGCGGGGACCACCTCGGACGCGGGCAAGAGCGTGGTGACGGCGGGGCTGTGCCGGTGGCTGCGGCGGAAGGGCGTGCGCGTGGCGCCGTTCAAGGCGCAGAACATGTCGCTGAACTCGATGGTGACGGGGGACGGCGCGGAGATCGGGCGGGCGCAGTTCATGCAGGCGCAGGCGGCGGGGGTGGAGCCGCGGGCGCTGATGAATCCGGTGCTGCTGAAGCCGGGGAGCGACCGGCGGAGCCAGGTGGTGGTGCTGGGGCGTCCGGTGGCGGAGGTCGACGCGCTGGAGTACGGGCGCCACAAGGAGCGGCTGCGGGAGGTCGTGCGGGAGTCGCTGGAGGAGCTGCGCGGCGAGTTCGACGTGGTGGTGTGCGAGGGGGCGGGGAGCCCGGCGGAGATCAACCTGCGGGCCGGGGACATCGTGAACATGGGGCTGGCGCGGGCGGCGAACCTGCCGGTGGTCGTGGTGGGCGACATCGACCGCGGCGGGGTCTTCGCGTCGCTGTTCGGGACGTTGGCGCTGCTGGAGCCCGCGGATCAGGCGCTGGTCGCGGGGTTCGTGATCAACAAGTTCCGGGGCGCCGCGGAGCTGCTGGAGCCGGGGCTGGAGCGGTTGCGGGAGCTGACGGGACGGCCGGTGCTGGGCGTCCTGCCGTGGAAGCTCGGGCTCTACCTGGATTCGGAGGACACGCTGGCCCTGGACGCGCCGCGGCCGGACGCGCGGCCCCCGTACGGGCGGGAGACGCTGCGGGTGGCGGTCGTGCGGTTCCCGCGCATCTCGAACTTCACGGATCTGGACGCGCTGGCCTGCGAGCCCGGGGTGGCGGTGCGGTACGCGGCGAGCGCGGGCGACCTCGCGGACGCGGACCTGGTCGTCCTGCCGGGGACGCGGGCGACCGTGAGCGATCTGGCGTGGCTGCGGGAGCGGGGGATGGCGGACGAGGTCCTGCGGCGGGTGCGGGAGGGCCGGCCGGTGCTCGGGGTGTGCGGCGGCTACCAGATGCTCGCGAGAGAGATCCGCGACGACGTGGAGTCGGGCCGGGGGCGCGTGGCGGGGCTGGGGGCGCTGCCCGCGACGGTGGTGTTCGGCCGGGAGAAGGTGCTCGGACGTCCGAGCGGGACGGCGTACGGGGAGCCGGTGGAGGCGTACGAGATCCACCACGGCGTGGTGGCCGTGGAGGGCGGCGAGCCGTTCCTGGACGGGTGCAGGGCGGGCGGCGTCTGGGGGACGACGTGGCACGGCGCGATGGAGAACGACGGGTTCCGGCGGGCGTTCCTGCGGGACGTCGCGGCGGCGGCGGGGCGGGACTTCGCGCCGGCGCCGGACGTGTCGTTCGCCGCGCTGCGGGAGGCGACGCTGGACGCGCTCGGCGATCTGGTGGAGGAGCACCTCGACACGGACGCGGTGTGGCGGCTGATCGAGCAGGGCGCGCCGGCGGGTCTGCCGGTGGTGCGTTCCGATGTCAAGGGTCGGTAAGGGCCGGGACGCGCGGGACGGGTGCGGCGGTAGGGTGATCCACTCGAAGGTGCGGCCGACGTATCAGGAGGAAAGCCCCGTGACCGACCCGAGTCTCATCGTCCCGCTGATGAAGGCGCGGGTGCCGGCCGAGGTGCAGCTCGAGTTCCCGCTCCCGGCGGACGAGGAGCCGGTGCGCGACCCGTTCGCCGGCGACCTGTACGTGACGTACGCGCTGGAGCACGCGGACGAGAACGGCCGCCGCTACGAGCACGTGGCGCGGCGGCACTGCGCGGAGCTGGGCGTGGAGCCGGGCGACCTGCGGGCGCGGGCGGTGCTGAACCTGCGGGACCGGCGTCCCGAGCTGGGCCTGAACTGGTACCCGGACGTGCGCGCCGTGACGGTCGCGGTGGGCGGGCTCGAGGCGAGCCTGCTCCTGGACGACGGGTTCCTCGACAAGCTCGCGCAGGACGTGGAGGGCGACCTGGTGGTGGCGGCGCCGGCGCGGGACGTGTTCGTCGCGTCGGGCACCGGTCACCCGGAGGGCGTCGACAAGCTGCGCTGGGCGGTCGCGCAGGTGTGGGCGCGGGACGCCGACCCGGCGTGGGACGCTCCGGCGTCCGCGCTGCTGGGGCACGACCTGCTGGTCCGGCGGGAGGGGTCCTGGGGGATCCTCACGACAGTGTCCTGAATTCGGGCCACAGGTCGGTCCAGGTGCCGCGGAGGCCGCGGCAGATCCAGACGGGCTTGCCCTGCTCCTCGTTGTCGAGGCCGACGCCGTTGTCGATGCGCCCGGCGGGACGGACGTCCGTCCAGAAGCGCCGGAGCCGCGCGGCGCCCGCGACGCTTTCTGGTCCGACGACGACCGCGGTGGTCGCGGTGTCGGGCGGGCGCCCGAAGTACCAGTAGCCGTTGTGGCCGCTGTAGGCGCGGGGGAGGCCGAGGTCCGGCCCGTACCGGTCGAGCGCGCCGGCCTCGCCATAGTTGCTGACGATGATCGTCGCCGGTTCGCCCGGGGGGAGCGTGCGGTGCACGCGGGCCACCTCGGCGGCGAACCGGGGCCAGCCGACGGTCTCGGCGCCGTCGGCGTTCACGGCGGGCTGCGGGGTGCTCGCGAGCGTCGCGACGGGGTAGACGGGCAGCGTGAGCAGGACGGTCGACACGCCGGTGACCGCGTAGGCGGGGGCGGACGCGGCCCATCCCCAGCCGCGGGGCGCGCCCCGCCGCTCGACCTCGACGGCGCCCGCCGCCCACAGCGCGGCCCACAGCCCGGAGAGGTAGTACGGCTTGCCGGCGGTGGCGAGGAAGGCGATGTTCAGCAGCAGGTAGGCGTGGCCGACGAAGCGGTACGGGGCGAGGTCGGCCGACCGGTAGAGCCGCCACAGCCCGTAGATCCACAGCCAGGACAGGACGACGCCCGTCAGCACGAGCTGGAACGGCAGGAAGCCGGGCCGGCCGCCGAAGTCGGCGTCTCCGGCGATGGCGTCGGCCATGTCGAGCTGCGGCCAGCCGTGCCGGGCCTGCCAGAGCAGCCCGGGGACGGCGGCGGCGACGGCGAGGGCGGCCCCGGCGGCGAGCGGCGGGCGGCGGAGGAGGTCGCGGGGCCCTGCGATGAGGAGCCCGGCGACGAGCGCGGCCAGCGCGACGGGCGCCAGGTACTTGACGTTCACGGCGACGGCGGTGACCGCGCCCGCCGCGAGGAGGAGCCGCTGGTCGCGGGTCCGCACCCAGCGGATCGCCAGCCAGGCGAGCACGGTGGTGAGCAGCATGTCGAACGCCGCCGTGGAGAGGGTGTGCCCGGACGCGATCGCGAACGGGCACACGGCGTACGCCCCGGCGGTGAGGAGCTGCGCGCGGCGCCGCCCGCCCAGCTCGCGGGCCGTCAGCCCCGCGACGAGGACCCCGGCGGCGACGCAGAGGGCGGACGGGACGCGCAGCGCGATGAGGGAGTCGCCGAACAGGGCGGTGACCGCCCGGGCGAGCAGCGGGACGAGCGGCGGCTGGTCCGGGTAGCCCCAGTCGAGGTGCCGTCCGGCGACGCGGAAGTACAGTTCGTCGCGGTGGTAGCCGTAGCGTGCGCCGAGGGCGAGGAGGACGAGCGCGGCGCCGCCCGCGACGAGCAGCAGCGGCCGCCACGCGGGCGGCGCCGGTGCGCCGCTCCCGGGCGGCCCGGGGTCGGGCGGTACGGGGTCGGACGGGTCGGGCGCCTCGGACGCGGGGGCTGACACATCCGCACCATATGTCGCAATGTGGCCCACGTCACGCTATGCCGGGTGTCCAGGCCCGGTCACGGATCCGGCGGCGCCGATATTCGGTGGGGGTTCCGCGGCGTCCGGCGTACCGTGCTGCCTCATGGTGACGCTGCATCGGCTGCTCGGGTTCTCCGCGATGGCGCTGGCCATCATCGTGATCCCGGGGCCCTCGGTCCTGTTCGTCGTCGGCCGCGCGCTCGCGCACGGGCGCCGCACCGCGCTGACGAGCGTCGCCGGGAACACGCTCGGGGTGCTGGCGCTGACGGCGGCGGTCTCGGTCGGCGTCGGGTCGGTGGTGGAACGGTCCGCGGTCGTGTTCACGGCGCTGAAGACGGTGGGCGCGGTCTACATCGTGTACCTCGGGGTCCAGGCGATCCGGAACCGGGGCGCGCTGGGGGAGGCGGTCGCGGAGACCGGGGAGGCGCGGTCGCGCGGCCGCGAGCTGTGGCAGGGGTTCGTGGTCGGCGTGACCAACCCCAAGACCGCGGTGTTCCTCGCCGCCGTCCTGCCGCAGTTCGCCGACCCCGCGCAGGGGCGCGTCCCGCTGCAGATGATGGTGTTCGGGCTGGTGTTCGCGGTCCTGGCGCTGCTGTGCGACAGCGTGTGGGGCCTGGCCGCGGGGACGGCGCGGGCGTGGTTCGCGCGGTCCCCGCGGAGGCTGTCGGCGATCGGCGGCGCCGGCGGGATGATGATGATCGGGCTCGGCGTCACCGTCGCCGCGACCGGACGCAAGGACTGACGGCCCCCGGCGGGCGGGCGCCGGCCGGGGGCGCTACGGGTTCTTCGTGAGCGTCTGCGGCGCGGCGACCGGCGGCGTCCTGCCGAACCTGCGGCGCAGCGGGTAGACGGCGGCGACGACCGCGAGGCTGACCAGCGACGCGGCGAGCTGCGAGCGGCGCTCGTCCATGAGCGCCATCGAGACCAGGACGGCGCCGAGCGCGGCGATGACGAGCCAGGTCAGGTACGGGAACAGCCACATGCGGTAGGTGAGGCTGCCCGGGTCCTCGCGCTGCAAGCGCGCGCGCAGCCGCAGGTGCGAGAACAGGATCGCCAGGTAGACGAACGCGAGCACGACCCCGATCGAGTTCATCAGGAACGCGAAGACCTGGTCGGGGGACGTGTAGGAGGCGATGACCGCGGCCCACGCGGCGACCGTCCCGAGCAGGATCGCGCGGACCGGGACGCCGCGCCGGTTCAGCTTCACGAGCCCGGCGGGGGCGTCACCGTCGCGGGTCAGCACGTACAGCATCCGGGACGAGACGTAGATCGCCGAGTTCAGCACGGACAGGACGGCGGTGAGGATCACGGCCTGCATCAGGGTGCCCGCGGCGGGGACGTCGAGGTGCTCGAGGGCGCTGACGAACGGGCTGGTGAGGACCTCGGCGGCGTTCCACGGCAGGATTGCGACGACGAGCAGGATCGAGAACACGTAGAAGATCGCGACCCGCCACAGCACGTTGCCGGTGGCCTTCGCGACGGCGCGGCCCGGCTCGGAGCTCTCCGCGGCGGCGACGGTGACGATCTCGGTGCCGCCGAACGCGAACATGACCGCGACGATCGCGGTGAAGATCGCGCCGATGCCGTTCGGCGCGAACCCGCCGTGCGCGGTGAGGTTGCCGAGGCCGCCGGGGGAGTCGGGCCACAGGCCGAGCACCCACAGGACGCCGAGCACGATGAACACCAGGATCGCGGCGACCTTGATCGAGGCGAACCAGAACTCGAACTCGCCGAACGACCGGACGGACACGAGGTTCACGGCCGTCATCACGACGAGCAGCGCGGCGGCGAGCGTCCAGGGCGGGAGGCCGGTCCACTCCGCGAGGATCGCGGCGCCCGCGACCGCCTCCGCGCCCACGAGGATGACGTACAGGTACCAGTAGATCCAGCCGATCGTGAACCCGGCGAACGGGCCGAGCGCCATCCGCGCGTACTCGGCGAGCGACCCCGCGACGGGCCGCGCGACGACCATCTCGCCGAGCGCCCGCAGGACGCACAGGACGAGCGCGCCCGCGGCCGCGTAGGACAGGACGGCCGCGGGGCCGGCGGTGCCGATCACGGCGCCGCTCCCGACGAACAGGCCGGCGCCGACCGCGCCGCCGATCGCGAGCATCGTCATGTGGCGGCGGCGGAGTCCCGTGCGCAGCCCCGCGTGGTGAGTTTCGGACATTCCCCTCGGATTCCCGTGCGCGCGTCGTGGACGGGTCCACCCTAGGTGACCTGTGCGAGTGTCGATATCCGGCATATGGGGCGTCCGGAATATGGGCGGCGGGCCGACGCCGTACGCTGAGGCCCTGCGAAGATCGAGACCGGAGATCGAGACCGAGGGAGGCCCGGATGGGCGAGGTCGTGGCGACGGACGTGCTCGGCCCCGGCTACGAGGCGATCGAGCTGCCGATGGGCCGGGACGCCGAGGGCGAGGTCGTCGCGACGCTGGTGCGGCGCCGCAGGCCCGAGCCGTCCCGCCGCGCGGTGCTCTACCTGCACGGGTTCGTGGACTACTTCTTCCAGCGGCACCTCGCCGACTTCTACACCGGCCTCGGGTTCGACTTCTACGCGCTCGACCTGCGCAAGTACGGGCGCTCGCTGCGGCCCCACCAGACGCCGAACTACATCGAGAGCCTCACCGAGTACTTCGCGGAGATCGACGCGGCCGTCCGGATCGTCCGGGAGCGCGACGAGCACGGGACGCTGCTGCTCAACGGGCACTCCACCGGCGGCCTCGTCGCCGCGCTGTACGCCGACCGGGTGCGCGGCAAGGGCGTGGTCGACGGCGTGTTCCTCAACAGCCCGTTCCTGGACATCAACGAGCCGTGGCCCATGCGCAAGATCGGCGCCGGGCTGGCCCGCGCGCTGCGCCCCCGGCTGCCGAAGGCGCCGCTGCCCGCCGGGCTGTCCGACCTGTACGCCCGGAGCCTGCACCGCGAGCACGAGGGCGAATGGGACTTCGACCTCTCCTGGAAGCCGCTCCTCGGCTTCCCCGTCCGCGCCGCCTGGCTGGACGCCGTCCGGCGCGGCCAGCTCCGCCTGCACCGCGGCCTCGCGATCGACGTGCCGGTGCTGGTGATGGCGTCCACCCGCAGCGTGCGCCCGTCCCGCCGGTCGCCGGACGTCTCGGGCGCCGACGCGGTCCTCGACGTCGAGCACATGGCCCGCTGGGCGCCCCGGCTCGGCCCGCACGTGACGCTCGTCCGGGTGGAGGGCGGCCTGCACGACCTGGTGCTGTCGCCCGAGCCGGTGCGCGGGCGCGTGTTCGAGGAGCTGGCGCGCTGGACGAACGGGTACCTGCCGCCCGAACCGGCCCGCTGACCGCCCGCCGCGCGGGACGGGCGGCTAGCCGAGGATCTTCGACATGTCGAAGTCGTCGAACTCGGCGGTGACGTCCTCGGCCTGGTTGCCGCCCCGCTCGATGCGCAGGCCGACCCGGCCGTTCGGCAGGGGCTGCTCGGCGTCGGTCTCGTCGATGACCCGGTCGCCGTTCACCCAGAGCCGCAGCCGGACGCTCTCGCCGTCGTCCTTGCCCTCGCAGGCGATCTGGACCTCGTTGGGGCCCTCCTCGTCCCACCCGCCGGACGAGTCGACCGCCGCGAGGTCCTTGGTGCCGCGGTCCCCGTCGACCTTGCGCAGCAGCGCGCCCTGGCCGTCGTTGCGGACCAGGAAGACGTACTGCCGGGCGCCCTCGTCGTTCGACCGGCACGTCATGCCGAACCGCGCGTCGGCGGGGCCCTCGCGGACGGCGACGGTGACGGTCGCCAGGAGCGGGTCGGGGATGGCGCCGGTGCCGACCAGCCGGCCGAGCAGCTCCTGGACGGACGGGCGGCTGCGGGGGTCCTTGTCCAGCGCGGCCGCGACGACGTCCCGCAGGCCGGGGTCGAGCGCGTCCAGCTTCGGCGCGTCGTGCACCACCCGGTAGAAGATCGCGGGGACGGTGTCGCCCGCGAACGGCGCGACGCCCGTCCCGGCGTAGGCGACGACGCAGCCCCACGAGAAGACGTCGGAGGCGGGGGTGATCGGCTCGCCGCGCAGGATCTCCGGCGGCAGGTAGTTCGGGGTGCCGACGAACTGCCCGGTGCGGGTGGGCCCGTCGGCGGCGTCGAGGGCGCGGGCGATGCCGAAGTCGATCACGCGGGGGCCGGTGGACGACAGCAGGACGTTCGCGGGCTTCAGGTCGCGGTGCACGATGCCCGCGCCGTGGATCGCGGACAGCGCGGTCGCGACGCCGACCGCCAGGCCCTCCAGGTCGGAGCCGGGCAGCGGCCCGCGGTCCCGCACGGCCTTCTCCAGGCTCGGCCCGTCGATGAACTCGGTGACGA
This sequence comes from Actinomadura sp. WAC 06369, assembly GCF_003947565.1. Classification (NCBI taxonomy): domain Bacteria; kingdom Bacillati; phylum Actinomycetota; class Actinomycetes; order Streptosporangiales; family Thermomonosporaceae; genus Actinomadura; species Actinomadura sp. WAC 06369. Next base: position 8,740 of record NZ_QHJN01000012.1, read on the forward strand.
CGTACAGCGGGTCCCGGTCGAGTTCGGCGTCCAGGACGGGCGCCGTGCAGAACCGCCGGACCTGCCGGGCCGCGGTCACCTCGCGCCGGAACCGCTCCCGGAACGCGCCCTCCCCGGCCAGCTCCCGGTTGATCACCTTGACCGCGACGCGGCGGCCGCCGTCGTCCTCGCCCAGGTAGACGGTGCCCATGCCGCCGCGTCCGAGCCGTCCGGTCAGCCGGTACGGGCCGAGCCGGTCGGGGTCCCCGGGGCGCAGTGCCTCGCCGTTGTCTCCTGGGTGCGTGGTCATCCTGATCCTGTGGGGGGTGAAATGCGGAATGGGGGGACTGTCCGTCAGAACCCTAGCGGTCCTCCGTGAAATGGGACGTTCGAAGCCTAGTGGTGGTTCAGCGTCCGCGCCGGGCGCGGGGCAGCGTCCGGAACGGCGGCAGCTTCTCGCCGGTGAGCCCGAACGCGTACGCGACGACGCGCGCCGACCACCGCTGGCAGCCGACGACCAGGCCGTAGAGCGGACGCGGGTAGCGCCCGGTGAACGGGATGACCAGGCAGCTCGCCAGCAGCACCAGCACCAGCGCGATGTGCATGAGCAGCATGACCACCAGGTGCGGGACCACCAGGAGGGTGCGCAGCAGGGTCAGCCAGCGCTGCGCCCCCCGCCACGCCTCCGGGTACGGCAGGTCGACCAGGACGGTCGACTCGGCGCCGCTCGCGGCCGTCCCGCCGGCCGTGCCGTCCGCCGCGTCGCCCGCGGGCTCGGCCTCGGCCTCCGGGACGGGCGCCGGGAGCGGGACGGGCGGCGCGGCGGAGTCCGGGTCGGGCGCGGGCACCGGCGGCGGGAGCGGGTGCCCGCCCGTCGCGGTGGTCGCGCCGCCCGCGCCGTCCCGCCGCCAGGTCGCCGACACCGACTCCGCGAGCCGCTCCGGATCGGGCCGCTGCTGGCCGACGAGCCGCGCCAGGACGTCCTGCGCGGTCGGGCGCTCGCGCGGGTCCTTGGTGAGCGCCGCCGCGACGATCTCCCGCAGCCGGAGGTCGAGCCCGCTCAGGTCGGGCCGCTCCGCGCCGATGCGGCGGAACGTCTCCGCGACCGTCTCGCCCCGGAACGGCGGCCGCCCCGTCCCGGCGAACGCCACCACGCAGCCCCACGCGAAGACGTCCGAGGCCCGCTCGACGGGCGCGCCCTCCAGCACCTCGGGCGCGATGTAGGACGGCGTCCCGACGAACTGCCCGGTGCGGGTGAGGCCGTCGGCGGCGTCGAGGGCGCGGGCGATGCCGAAGTCGATCACGCGGGGGCCGGTGGACGACAGCAGGACGTTCGCGGGCTTGAGGTCGCGGTGCACGATCCCGGCCCCGTGGATGGCGGTGAGCGCGGTGGCGACGCCGACCGCGAGGCCCTCCAGGTCGGAGCCGGGCAGCGGCCCGCGCTCGCGGATCGCGTCGTGCAGGCTGGGCCCGTCGATGTACTCGGTGACGATGTAGGGCGGGTCCTGGTCGAGTTCGGCGTCCAGGACGGGCGCCGTGCAGAACCGGTGGACGCGCCGCGCCGCCGTCACCTCCCGGCGGAACCGGGCGAGGAACGCCGGCTCCCCGGCCAGCTCCCGGTTGATCACCTTGACCGCGACGCGGCGCCCGTTCGGCTCCGCGCCCAGGTAGACGGTCCCCATGCCGCCGCGGCCCAGCCGTCCGAGCAGGCGGTAGGAGCCGAGGACGCGGGGCTCGTCCGGCGCGAGGGGTTCGGCGGTGGTGGTGGCGGTCATGGGGGCACGGGCTCCTCGGATGATCAGCTTTCCGGGCCCACCCTACGGCCCGTCACGGAGTCAGCAGGAGCTTTCCGGTGGTTCGCCGGGCCTCCAGGTCGGCGTGCGCCGTGCGGGCGTCGGCGAGTCCGTACCGGTGCCCGACGTGTACCCGCACCCGTCCGTCCGCGACCCACCGGTACACCTCGCCGGAGCGTTCGAGCAGCTCCGCGCGGGTCGCGACGTGGTGCGCGAGCGACGGGCGGGTGAGGAACAGCGACCCGGCCGCGTTGAGCCGCTGCGGGTCGAACGGCGGCACCGGGCCGCCCGCCGCCCCGTACAGCGCCAGGACGCCGCGCCGCCGCAGGCTCGCCAGGCTCCCGTCGAACGTGGGCGCGCCGACCCCGTCGTACACGGCGGCGACGCCCTCGCCGCCGGTCAGCTCCCGCACCCGGTCGGCGAACCCGTCGTAGCCGAGCACCGTGTCGGCGCCCGCCCGCCGCGCCAGCTCCGCCTTCTCCGGGGTCGACGCCGTGCCGATCACCCGGGCGCCGAGCATCGCGGCGACCTGCGTCAGCAGCAGCCCCATGCCGCCCGCCGCCGCGTGCACCAGGACCGTGTCGCCCTCCCGGACCGGGTACGTCGAGCGGGCCAGGTAGTGCGCGGTCATGCCCTGCAGCAGGACGGCCGCCGCGTCGTCCGAGGAGACGCCGTCCGGCACCGGCACGAGCTTCTCCGCCGGGACGACGGCCCGCTCCGCGTAGGCGCCCTGCACGTTCGCCCACGCGACGCGGTCGCCGGCGGCGAAGCCGTCCACGCCCGCGCCCACCGCCGCGACCGTCCCGGCGGCTTCCATGCCCGGCGTGTAGGGGAGCGGCTGCGGGTAGGCGCCCGTCCGGAAGTACACGTCGATGAAGTTGACGCCCGCCGCGGCGACGTCCACCAGCACCTCGCCGGGCCCCGGCTCGGGGTCCGGGCGCTCGGCGGGCACCAGCACCTCCGGGCCGCCGTTCTCCGACACGACGATCGCGCGCATGCGTCCACTCCCTCTCGACGGTGACCGCGTTGATCAGCGGGCTACGGAACGGGGCAACCGCGCCCCCGCACGGGTTGTTCCCTGCCCCGGACGCCCGGGTCCACCGCCGGGGCGCCGGGCCGCGGGCGCGTCAGGTCCAGTCGCGGACGGTCGCGTCGACGAGCGCGACGGTCTCGTCGACGCGCGCGGCGATCGTCCCGGGGTCCCAGATCGCGCGGCGGGAGCACTCCTCGAACCCGACGCGGGTCGCGGCGGCGAAGAGCGCGACGACGAGCCGGGGCCGCGGGTCCCGTTCCGGGTCGACGCCCTCGCGGCGGGCGACCTCGGCGACCAGCGCGCCCTCCGACGCCGCGTACCGGGTCAGCTCGGCCGACAGCAGCGCGGGCGTCGCCTCGATCACCTGCCGGATCCGGCGGAACCGGGCGACGTCCTCCTCGTCGCCCGCGGCGATCTTCTGCAGCACCGTGCGCAGCGCCTCGAACAGCGCGGTGAACGGGCGCTCCCCGGCGGGCCGCGCCGCCACGGCCTCCTCCAGGGCCCGGTACCGCTCCGTGACCTGGCTGAGGATCACGTCCTCCTTGGACGCGAAGTACCGGAAGAACGTCCGCTGGGACACCGGGAGCGCGGCGACGATCTCGTCGACCGTCGTCTCCTCGTAGCCGTTCCGCGCGAACAGTTCCAGGGCGGCGTCGATCAGCGCCATCCGGGTCCGGTGCTTCTTGCGCTCGCGGACCCCGCCGGCGGAGGGGCCGCACGGGGGCCCCGGCGGCCCGTCGGCCGCGTCGGCGGTCATCGCTGCTCCTTTGCCCCGGTGCACGGGCGGTGCCCGCCCGCTCTCACAGTGCTTCTATCACGGCCGCACGGTACCCATCCGGGTGACATTTCAACTATTCGGTTGCGATTGGCCCCGGGGCGCCCCGCGTGTCGGACGTCCGGCCGAGGACCAGCGCCCGCCGCGGCGGGAAAGGCAGACCGTTCTCCGCGTTTTCGCTGCGCGGGCCGTCCGCTCGGGTCATGCTGAGACCGGTCACGAATCGTTGCCGAACGGTAGCCCAACGTTACCGTCCGGCGGGATGAGGTGGGTGAGCGGCATGTCCGTCATCGGCGGGCCGGATCTCGCGCGGGTGCGCCGGAGGCACCTCGCGGCGCTCGCGTACGAGGTGGAACTGCGCGGGCTGGCCTGGCGGCTCGCCGGGCCGGGGGAGTCGGTGCTGAGCGTCCGCGGCGCCCGCTCCGGCCGGAGCGTCATGGTGGTCGCCACCCCCTCCGGGGACGGCTGGTCCTACCTGTGGCCGGGCGGCGGCATGGCCGACGTGGCCGCCGCCGCCCAGGTCGCGGACCGGCTCGCCCGCCTGCTCGCCTGAACCCCGGCCCGGGCCGCCCCCGGGCCGCCCGGCGAGGGGCCGCCTTGCTTCCCGCTCCGCGATCTCTCTAGACTCGGCTGCGAACGTATGTTCGATCGTCCGCATGCCCTTCCCCCGTGCGGTGAACGCGAGGGGGAGGCAGATGACGCGCGTGTTCGGCGATCCCGTGGACGTCTCGGTGCGGGACGGGCGTCCGGTCCGGTTCGTCTGGCGCGGCCGGTGCTACACCGTGCGGCGCGTGCTGGAGCACTGGGTCGCCACCCGCGACTGGTGGCGCGAGCAGGACCCGGACGGCGACGTCCTGGGCGAACGCGAATTCTGGCGCGTGGAAGCCGCCCCGGGCGCGGAAACGGGCGTCTACGAGCTGAGATGCGACGTTTCGACGCAGACTTGGCTGCTTTCCCGGGTATGGGACTGACACGATGCATCTGCACGTCGCGTCCGCGTACTCGCTGCGCCACGGCGTCGCGCCGCCCGCCGCGCTGGCCGAGCGCGCCGCCGAACTGGGCATGGAGACGCTCGCCGTCACCGACCGCGACGGCCTCTACGGGGCCGTCCGGCACGTGCTGGCCTGCCGCGACGCGGGCCTCGGCGCGGTCGTCGGCGCCGACCTCGCGCTCGCCGGCGGCGGCCGGATCGTGGTGCTCGCCGAGGGGCGCGCCGGATGGCGGTCGCTGTGCCGGCTGGTCTCGGCGGCGCACGCGCCCGGGCACGCGGCCGTCCGCGCGTCCGGCACCGGGCCCGCGGTCACCCGCGAGCTGGTCGGGGCGCACGCCGAGGGCCTCGTCGTCCTGCTCGGCCCCGCCTCCGACGTCGGACGGGCCGTCGCCGAGCGGCGCCCGGACGAGGCCGCGCGGCGGCTCGCGGCGTGGCGCGCGGCCGCCGAGACCGCCGTCGAGATCGTCAACCACTTCGACCGGGGCGACGGGCACCGCGCCGCCCGGATGCTCGCCCTCGCCCGCGAGGCCGGGGTGCCCGCCGTCCTCGGCAACGCCGTCCGCTACCTGGACCCGGCCGACTACCCGGTGGCGCAGGTCCTGGACGTCACCCGCCGGCTCGTCCCGCTGGACCGCCGCCACCTGGAGGAGCGCACCGGCCACGCGTACCTCAAGCCGATCCCCGAGATGCGGCGGGCCGCCGAGCTGAGCTGCGGCCCGGGGGACGACCCGGACGCGCTGCTCGCCGCGACCCGGCGGCTGTCCGAACGGTGCGTCCTCGACCCGGACCGCGACCTCGGCATGGACCGGGTCCACCTGCCCGCCGTCGCCGGCGACGCCCACGCGCGGCTCGTCGCGCGCTGCGCGGACGGCCTCGTCCGGCGCGGGATGGAGCACTCCGCGCGGGCCGCCGCCCGGCTCGCCGACGAACTCGCCGTGATCGCCCGCAAGGGCCTCGCCGCCTACTTCCTCACCGTCGCCGACGCGGCCGCGCTGATCCGCTCCCGCGGCATCCGCTGCGCGATCCGCGGCTCCGGCGCGGGCAGCCTCGTCAACCACCTGATCGGCATCGGCGACCTCGACCCGCTCCGGCACGACCTGCTGATGGAGCGGTTCCTCGCCGACAGCCGCGAGGGCCTGCCCGACATCGACCTGGACGTCGAGTCGGCGCGGCGGCACGAGGCGTACCGGGCGCTGTTCGACCGGTACGGCGCCGACGGCACCGCCTGCGTGTCGATGATGGAGACCTACCGGGCGCGCAGCGCGCTCCGCGACGTCGGCAACGCCGTCGGGCTGCCGCCGCAGGAGATCGACGCGATCGCCAAGGCGTTCCCGCACATCCGCGCCAGGCAGATCCGCGCCGCCCTGCACGACCTGCCGGAACTGCGGCAGAGCAACCTCGCCCAGGGCCGCCTCGAAGTCCTGTTCCGGATCGCCGAGCGGCTCGACGGGATCCCCCGGCACGTCGCCATGCACCCGTGCGGGGTGCTGCTGTCGAACCCGACCCTGCACGACCGCACGCCCGTCGAGGAGAGCGCCCTCGGTTTCCCGATGAGCCAGTTCGACAAGGACGACGTCGAGGCGATGGGCCTGCTCAAGCTGGACGTCATCGGCGTGCGGATGCAGTCGGCGATGGCGCACGCGGTGGACGAGATCGCCCGCACCACCGGCGAGCGGCTCGACCTCGAGGCCGTCCCGCGCGACGACCCGGCCACGTTCGAGCTGATCCGCACGTCCCGCACCCTCGGCTGCTTCCAGATCGAGTCGCCCGGCCAGCGCGAGCTGATCGGCCGCCTCCAGCCGCGCGACCTCGACGACCTCGTCATCGACATCTCGCTGTTCCGGCCCGGCCCCGTCAACTCCGACATGGTGAGCCCGTTCCTGGACGCCCGCGCCGGGCTCCGCGAGCCCGACTACCCGCACCCCGACCTCGAACCGGCGCTGCGCGAGAGCCTCGGCGTCGTCGTCTTCCACGAGCAGGTCCTGCGGGTGGTGGACGCCATGACGGGCTGCGGGCTGTCGACGGCCGAGGCGGCCCGCCGCGCCCTCGGCGACGCGGAGGGCCAGGCCGCCGTCGGCGCGTGGTTCCGCGACCGGGCCCGCGCGCGCGGCTACGGCGAGGCGGCCGTCGACCGGGTGTGGCGGACGCTCACCGCGTTCGGCGCCTTCGGGTTCTGCAAGGCGCACGCGGCGTCGTTCGCCCTGCCCACCTACCAGTCGGCGTGGCTGAAGCGGCACCACACCGCCGCGTTCTACGCGGGCGTCCTCACCCACGACCCCGGCATGTACCCCAAGCGGGTGATCCTCGACGACGCCCGGCACTTCGGGGTGCCGATCCTGCCGCTGGACGTCAACCGCTCCACCGCCGACTGGCACGTCGAGCCGGTGTCGGAGGGCGGGCCCGCCGGGATCCGGGTGGCGCTGTCGGAGGTGAAGGGGATCGGCGAGGCCGAGGTCGGGTCGATCGTCGAGGCGCGCGCGGGCGGCCGTCCGTACCGGTCCCTCACCGACTTCTGGCGGCGGGCCCGCGTGTCCCGGCCCACCGCGGAACGGCTCGTCCTCGCCGGCGGCTTCGACGCCCTCTACGCCCCGCACGCCCCCGGCGCGGACCCGGCCGCGCCGGACCCGGCCGCGCCGGGCGGCGGGGCGGCGCCGCGGCGGGACCTGCTGTGCCGCGTGGGCGCGCTCGACCGCGTCACCGGGCGGCCCCGGCGGGGCGCCGGGGCGGCGGACGGCCAGCTCCCGATCGGCTTCGCCGACGGCGAGCTCGAACCCGTCCTCGCCGCGCCCGTCGCGGACCCGGCGCTCGGCGACGTCGCGCCCACCGGCCTGCCGCCGATGACGCCCGCCGAGATCGTCGAGGCCGAGCTGGAGATCCTCGGCATGGACGTCTCCCGGCACGTCCTGACCTTCTACCGGCCGCTGCTGGCCGTGCTGCGCGCCGTGCCCGCCGCCGACCTGCCGCGCCGCCCGCCCGGCACGGACGTCCTGGTCGCGGGCGTGAAGGTCGCGACGCAGACGCCGGCCGTCCGGTCCGGGCAGCGGGTCGTCTTCGCGACGCTCGACGACGCGACCGGCCCGGTCGACCTGGCGTTCTTCGAGTCCGTGCAGGACCGCTGCGCCGCCACCGTGTTCGGCTCGTGGCTGCTGGCGGTGCGCGGCCGGATCCGCCGCGCCGGGGGCCGCGCGGTCTCCGTCACCGCGACGGCCTGCTGGGACCTGGCGTTCCTCGAGGAGGAGCGGCGGCGCGGCGGGCCCGCCGCCGTCCGCGCGGCGATGGCGCGGCCCGGCCCGTCCGGACGGCCGGTCGGCCGCCGCGTCGTCCAGCCGACCGGGTTCGCGATGTCGCCGTACTCCGACATCGGCCCGGCGGGCGCGCCCGCCGCGTCCCGTCCGCCGGCGAAGCTGTGGCACGCCAGCACGGGCAGCTCCGGCCCCACCCCCTGACCGGACGCCGCCGAGGGCGCCGCTATCAAACGCGCGGTACCACCTCGTGCCCGGTCTGGAGGCGGGTGATCTGGAAGACGTTCGCCATGCAGAGCGCGGCGGCCAGCGCCAGGCAGCCGGCCGCCGCGACGCCGAGGTGGACGTCGAAGCGGGCCTCGGCGAGGCTGTCGGTGCTGCCGTGCGCGAACGCCCGCGCCAGCAGGACGCCGAGGACGGCGCAGCACCACCAGGCGGCGACGACCGCCCCGGCGGCCTGCCGCTCGGCGGTGCGGTACCGGCCGCTGTTGACCCACACCTCGTACACCAGGCGCGGCGGCAGCCACAGGTTCACGACCGGCGTCAGCCAGCCGAACAGCGCCCACGCGCGGTGGTGGCGGTGCGGGCCGGGCGCCTGCCCGTAGGCGCGCCAGAACCAGAACAGGTAGAGCACTCCGGTCACGATGGCCAGGAGCGCGTACACGGTGAACACCTCGGTGTAGGGGGCGATCGCGTCACCGGTGGCCACGGCGTCGTACGTCTCGCGGGTCTCCCGGCGCAGCGGATGCGCCATCCGCAGCAGGCTGATGCCCGAGCCCAGCGCGACGAACGCGTCGAACCCGAGCAGCATGAACACCGCCACGCCGACGGCGCGGAAGTCGCGCCGCCGGGCCCACGCTCCGCACGCCGGGCAGCGGTTCACCTCGGCGGGGATGATGTCGCCGCAGAGGGCGCACGGCATGGTCGACCTCCGGGGGCTTGGGGGTGCGGCACATTCTGTCTACTACGAAGGTACGACTTGTCCGCGGCCCGAGCGGTTCGGACCGTTCTCAAGAACACCGTCTCTCAAGAACACGGTCTCTCAGAACACGGTCTCTCAGAACACGGTCTCTCAGAACACCGCCCGCGTCGCCGCGAACGCGAAGGCGGCCGAGAGCGCGAGCCACCCGGCGAGGCGCCGCAGGCCGCCGGACGCCACGAGCCGTTCGGGGCGCAGGCCGGTGGCGACCGCGAGCGCCCACCACTGGGCGGCGAGCCAGATCGTCGCGTACAGGGACCCGTGGCCGACGTGCGCGCACAGCAGGACGACCGCGGCGGGGGTGGCGGTGTGCGCGAGCAGCGACGGTCCGCGGGCGGGGCCGTGCACGCCGCGCCGCAGCCCCGCCAGCACCGCGACCCAGCCGGCGCCGCACAGCGCCCACAGGGCCACCACCGCGGTGGGCAGCCCGCTCAGCGACTCCGGTGCCAGCGCCGTCCCCCTCGTCCCGTCTCCGTGAGCCCGTCCCGCCGCCGCGGACGCCCGTCCGTCAGCGCACCAGGCCCGATTCCCAGGCCCACGCCGCGGTCTCGACGCGGTTCCGGGTGCCGAGCTTGCGGTGGACGCTCCCGACGTGGGTCTTGACCGTGGACAGCGACACGAACAGCTCCCCGGCGATCTCCTCGTTCGTCCGGCCCCGCGCGACGAGCCGGACGACGTCCAGTTCGCGCTCGGTGAGCGGTTCGCGCGGCTGGACGGGCGGGACCCGCGCGGGCCGCGCCAGGTGCTCCAGCAGCCGCACGGTGATCGACGGCGACACCAGCGACCCGCCGTTGGACGCCGCCCGGATCGCCTCCACGAGCAGCGCGGGGCCGCCGTCCTTGAGCAGGAACCCGACGGCGCCGCCGCGCAGCGCCCCGTACACGTACTCGTCCATGTCGAACGTCGTGACGATCACGATGCGGAGCGGGTCGGGGACGCCGGGCCCGGCGAGCAGCCGGGTCGCCTCCAGGCCGTCCATCACGGGCATCCGGATGTCGAACAGGCACACGTCCGGGCGGAGCCGGCGGGCCAGCTCGACGGCCTGCCGGCCGTCGGCGGCGTCCCCGACGACGGTCATGTCGGGCTGCGAGTCGACGATCATCCGGAACCCGGTCCGGACCATCTCCTGGTCGTCGGCGATCAGTACGCGGATGGTCACGTGTCCGATTGTTTCAGCATTCGCCGAGGGGCAGCACCGCCACCACCTCCCAGCCGCCCTCGGGACGCGGTCCCGCGTGCAGCCGCCCGCCGAGCGCGGTCACCCGCTCGGCCAGTCCCGCCAGCCCGAACCCGCTGGAGGGGAGCCGCCGCCCGCGGCCCCGCCCGTCGTTGCGCACCGCCACCTCGACGCCGCCGCCGAGCCGCGCGAGCGACACCCGCACGTAGGTGGCGTCCGCCGCGTGCTTGCGGATGTTGGTCAGCGCCTCCTGCACGATCCGGTGCGCCGACGTCGCCACCTCCGGCGGGAGGGCGCCGAGGCCGGGCGCCATGGACAGGACGGCGGGCGGGTGCGTGAACCCGGCCACCAGCTCGCGCAGCCGGTCGAGGTCGCCGACCGGCCGCGTCGCCGACCCCCGGTCGGGCGGGCCGCCGGACGCGTCCCCGTGCGGGCCGCCGGGGTGCGGGCCGCCTGGGTGCGGGGCGCCGGGGTGCGGGCCGCCGGGGTACGGGCCGTACGGGCCCGCGGCGGGCGGGGCGTCCACGTGCTGGGCGTCCCGCAGCAGGCCGACCATGCGGCGCATCGACGTCAGCGCCTCCGTCCCGGCCTTCTCGATCCCCTCGAACATCGAGTCGAGCTGCTCGGGCGACTGCGCGGCCCCGGAGCTCGCCGCGAACCGCGCCGCCTGCGCCTGCACGACGATCCCGGTGACGTGGTGGGCGACGAAGTCGTGCAGGTCGCGGGCCAGTTCGAGGCGCTCGTCCCGGCGCGCCGCCGTCACCGTCCGGGCCCGCCGCGCGTCCACCGCCCGCAGGTACAGCCCGATCCCGAGCGCGATGGCGAGCAGCACGCCGAGCGGCGCGGTGAACAGCACGCCGGAGACCAGCGAGAAGCGCAGCGGCATGATCAGCAGTGCGGCGCCGAGCAGCACGGCGACCGGGACGACCCGGTCCCGCGCCATCCGCCACACCGTGCGGACGGTCAGGATCAGCAGCCCGCCGATCTCGGCGAACAGGCTCGGGGCGCCCCCGGAGTCGAGGATGACGGCCGTCCCGAGGAACAGGCTGCTGAACAGCGACAGCGACCCGGCGCCCACCATCCAGGGCAGCAGCCGCCCGCGGCTCACCACGGCGGCGTTGACGCCGGCGGCGACCAGCACCATCCACAGGTCCGCCGCCCTGCCCACGACCAGCAGGCACAGCAGCAGGAACAGGGCGGCGAAGCCCCCGTACGCGATGCGCGCCACCCATCCGCCCGCGGTGTGGATGCGGTCGAGACCGGCCCCTGTGTCACTCACGGATATGCAGGCTACGACCCTCCGCCGACCGCCGGATCGGTCATTCGGCCGATGGCGGCCCGCCCGGGACCGGCCCCGCGCCCGATGCGGCGGGGCGGCGCGCTCCCGCACGCTGGGGGCATGGAAATCATCTATGTCCCGCTCGCCGTCGCCTTCCTCGCCGCGTTCGCCGTCTTCGTCGTCTACGGCGGGGTCGTGATGCCGGCGACCGAGATCGCCGAGTCGTGGCGGGCACGCCGCCCGCGCGGCGGCGGCGCCGGCGCCCCGGAGGGGGACCGGTGACCGATCTCACCGCGCCCGCCCCCGAGCCCGGCTTCGAGGCCGGCCCCGAGCCCGTCCTGGCGGGGCGGGGCCTGGCCAAGCGGTTCGGGCCGACCGTCGCGCTCGACGGCGTCGACCTCGCCGTCGCCCGCGCCGAGACCGTCGCGATCATGGGCCCGAGCGGCTCCGGGAAGTCGACGCTGCTGCACTGCCTCGCCGGGATCGTCCGGCCGGACGCCGGCGAGGTGCGGCTGCTCGGGGAGCGCGTCGACGCCCTCGGCGAGCGCCGCCGCAGCGTCCTGCGCCGCACCCGCTTCGGGTTCGTCTTCCAGTTCGGCCAGCTCCTCCCGGAACTGCCCGCCGAGGAGAACGTCGCGCTGCCGCTGATGCTGAACGGGACGCCGCGCCGGGAGGCGGTGCGGGCCGCCCGCGCCTGGTTCGGGCCGCTCGGCCTCGCGGGGACGGAGGGCCGCCGCCCGGGCGAGCTGTCGGGCGGGCAGGCGCAGCGCGTCGCGATCGCCCGCGCCCTCGTGACCCGCCCCGCCGTCGTGTTCGCCGACGAGCCCACCGGCTCCCTCGACCAGGCCACCGGCCGCGAGACCATGGCGCTGCTGGTCGACGCGACCCGCGGCAACGGCGCGTCCCTCGTCGTCGTCACGCACGACGCGTCCGTCGCGGGCTGGTGCGACCGGACGGTCGAGGTCCGCGACGGCCGCGTGCGGCCCGCCCTCGCCGGAGCGGCGTGATGCGCACGCCCGTCGGCCTGGCGTGGCGGCTGCTGCGCGGCGGGGGAGCCCGCGACCTGCTCGGGTCCCTGCTCACCCTCGCCGCCGTGGCCGTCTCGACGGGCCTGCTGCTGTTCGCGCTCGGCGCCCACCACGCGTTCGCCGAGCGCGCCGCCGCCGACGCGTGGCGGCACCCGGCGGAGGCGTCCGGGACGCCCACCGCCGTGCAGGCGCTTTCCACCGACTACGTCGACGCCGGAGGCGGGCACGGCACGCCGATCACCGTCGTCGACCTCGCCGCGCTGTCGGACGGCGCGCCCGTCCCGCCCGGGATGCCGCGCTTCCCCGCGCCGGGCGAGCTGTGGGCGTCCCCCGCGCTGGCCGGCCTGCTCGCGGAGCTGCCCGCCGAGCGGCTCGCCGACCGGTTCCCCGCGTCCGCTGGGACGCTCGGCGACGACGCGCTCGTGCACCCCGGGGAGCTCGTCGCGGTCATCGGGCGGGACGCCGCCGCGCCCGTCCTGACCGCCCCGCGCACCGACACGACCGGCCTGGACACCACCGCCGCCCCCACCCGCATCGACGCGTACGCCACCGGCACGTCCGCCTGGATGGGCGTCTACCGGGGGCTCGCCGGGATCGCGTCCGTCCTGATGGCCGCGCCGCTGCTGGTGTTCGGCGGCGCCGCCGCCCGGCTCACCGTGGCGCGCCGCGACGGGCGGCTCGCCGCGCTCCGGCTGGTCGGCGCGACCCCCGGCCAGGTCGTCGCGATCACCACCGCCGAGGCCGTCCTCACCGCCGCCGCGGGCGCCGCGCTGGGCGCCGTGCTGTACGCGGCGGCCGTCCCGGCGCTCGCGCACATCACCATCCAGGGCGGCGGCTGGTTCGCCGGGCACCTGTGGCCCGGCCTGCCGACCGTCGCGGCCGTCCTCGCCGCGGTGCCGGTGCTCGTCGGCGCCAGCGCCGTCGTCGGGCTGCGCCGCGTCGTCGTCGGCCCGCTCGGCGTGGCCCGCCGGGAGACGCCGCCCGCGCTGCGCGCCGTCCGGCTCTTGGCGCCGCTCGCCGTCCTCGCCGCGTTCGCCGTCGTCGGCGGCGCGCTCATGGGGATGCGGTACGCCGGGCTCGCGGTCCTCCTGGTGCTGATGACGCTGGCCTTCCTCGCGATCAACTACGCCGGGCCGTGGGCGGTGGCGGCGATCGGCGGGCTCATGGTCGTGTTCGCCCGCGGCCCGTCCCGGCTGCTCGCGGGCCGCCGCCTGCGGGACGACCCGCGCGCGGCGTGGCGGACGGTCGCGGGCGTCGCGCTCACCGGGTTCGTCGCGGGGTTCCTGGCGCTGCTCAACCCGGGGGCGATCGAGTCCGGGCCGTCCGACCGGCTGCGGATCGCCGTTCCGGACGGCCGCGCGCCCGCGGCCGTCGCGGCCCAGGCGCGGGAGCGCCTCGCCGGGACCGGCGCCGCCGTCGCGACCGGCGACGGCGACCCCCTGCACGATGCCGCCCACGAGGGCCGGACGGTCGTGACGATCACCGTGCCGGGCGGCGGCGCGGCCGTCGACCGCGCCCGCACCGCGCTGCACGGGCTCGTCCCGGGCGGCGTCGCCACCACCCCGGCCGACGACGACACCGGCGGCCGGTACCTGCTCGGCGACCTGCGGACGGGTGCGCTGACCGTGCTCGCCGCCGCGTTCCTCATCGGCGCCACGAGCGCGGGCGTCACCGGGGCGTCCGCCGTCCTGGACCGCCGCCGGGAGTACGCGATGCTCCGCCTCGCCGGGACGCCGCTGAGCGTGCTGGACCGCGCGCGCCGGCAGGAGACGCTCGTCCCGCTCGCGGTGATGGGCGGCGGGTCGCTGCTCGCGGGCCTGTTCTTCGCGTCCCCGTTCGCGGTCGGCGTCGGGGCGCCCGGGCTGGCGACGCTCGCCGGGTTCCTGGTGCTCGGCTTCGGCGGGATCCTCGGCGCGAGCGCGCTCAGCCGCCCGCTGCTGCGGGCCGTGACGACCGACCCTGCGCCCCGTCCGGACTAGCCGGAAATGTCAGTGGCGCTCTGTAGTTTGTGCATGTGATCACAGGTTCCGGTGGGAACAGATGCCGAACCGTGACGCTTGTTACGACGTACCAGGGGTACGTCACAGGCGACGGCCCCGCCGGGCGGCGGTGCCGTCGGCGTACAGGAAGGGGTGTTGGCAGTGGAGGCGACTTTCCATATCTCTCGCCCGCGGCTGGACGGGCCCGCCGAGCGGACCGTGGTGCAGCCGTGGCTGACCGAGCTCACCCACGCGACGATGAACGCCTACGCCGAGCCGCCTCGCGCGCTCGCCGCGGTCGAGACGCTCCCCGTGCGGGACGCGCGTCGCCGGCCGTCGAGCGCCGCCGTGGCCGCCGCCTGACGGGGGAAACCGTAGCGTAGAAAGGGCCGGGACGACAGCGTCCCGGCTTCTTCTTTCCCCGTGCGTCTCAATATATGAAACATGTTTCTCAAGATACGAGAAGGCGGCGTAGGGTGCGGTCATCGCGAAGGAGAGGTGACCCATGGCCGACCAGGCGACCTACACCCACGGACACCACGAGACCGTCCTGAGCGCCCACCGCCGGCGGACGGTCGAGAACTCGGCCGCCTACCTCGTCGAGCACCTGCGCCCCGGCGCGTCGGTGCTGGACGTCGGCTGCGGCCCCGGCTCGATCACCGCGGGGCTGGCGGAGCGCGTCGCGCCGGGCCGCGTCGTCGGCGTGGACGCCGCCGGGACCGCCGTCGCGGAGGCGCGCGCCGCCGCGGGCGGCGCCGCGAACCTCGAGTTCGCCGTCGGGGACGTCCACGACCTGCGGTTCGACGACGGCGCGTTCGACGTCGTCCACGCCCACCAGGTGCTGCAGCACATCGCCGACCCGGTCGGCGCGCTGCGCGAGATGCGCCGCGTCGCGAAGCCCGGCGGGGTCGTCGCCGTCCGCGAAGCCGACTTCGGCGGCATGGTCTGGCACCCGGACCCGCCCGGCATGGACGCCTGGCTGCCCGTCTACCGCGCGGTCGCGCGCGGCAACGGCGGCGAACCCGACGCCGGACGGCGCCTCGCCGCGTGGGCCCGCGAGGCCGGGTTCGCCGACGTGCGCGCGTCCGCGTCCGCCTGGTGCTTCGCGACGCCGGACGAACGCGAGTGGTGGAGCGAGTCGTGGGGCGGGCGCCTCGCCCGCTCGGCCGTCGCCGACACCGCCGTCGCCGAGGGCCACGCCACCCGCGCGGAACTGGACGCGATCTACGCGGGCTGGAAGGCGTGGGCGGCGGCGGAGGACGGCTGGTTCGCCGTCCTCCACGCCGAGATCGTCTGCCGCGCCTGACCCGCCCTCAGAACGGATCGGTCAGCTCGCCGAGCTTGTCGGTGAGGCGCAGGTTGTGCGAGTAGTCGACCGGGACGGTGACCACCGACACCCCGTCGTCGGCGAGCGCCTTGCGCAGCGTGGGCAGCAGCTCGGCGGCCGACTCGACCCGGTACCCGTGGGCGCCGAAGCTCTCCGCGTACTTGACGAAGTCGGGATTGCCGAACGCGATGTGGGAGCTGCGGCCGAGGTCGAGTTCCATCTTCCACCCGATCAGCCCGTACGCCGAGTCGTCCCAGATCAGCACCGTGATCGGGACGTTCTCCCGGACGGCGGTCTCGAGCTCCTGCGAGTTCATGAGGAACGCGCCGTCGCCGGTCGCCGCCAGCACCTTCCGGTCCGGATGGGCCAGCTTGGCGGCGATCGCGCCCGGCACCGCGAACCCCATCGACGACAGCCCGTTCGACACCAGCAGCGTGTTCGGCTCGTACGTCGGGTACATCCGCGCCATCCACATCTTCACCGCCCCCGTGTCGGCGAGCACGATGTCCTCCCGGCCCATCGCGGCGCGGACGTCCGCGACGATGCGGCGCGGCGAGAGCGGGAACCCCTCCTCGGCGGCCCCCTCGGCCAGCTCGTCCCGCATCAGCTCGCGGATCCTGCGGCCCGTCCCGTTCACGTCGAACCGCCGGTGGACCGAGTCGGCCAGCGCGTACAGCGACCGCGGGATGTCCCCCTGGATCCCGACCTCGACCGCGTAGTGGTCGTCGACCTCGGCGGGCGACGGATGGATGTGGATGATCTTCTTGTCCCCGGACGGGTTGATCTTGACCGGGTCGAACTCCTGCAGCTCGTACCCGACGGTGATGAGCACGTCCGCCTCGTCGAACCCGAAGTTCACGTAGTCGTGCCGCATGAACCCGACCGCCCCGAGCGCGTTGCGGTGGTCGTCCGGGAACACGCCCTTGCCGTTGAACGTCGTCGCGACCGGCAGCCCCAGCCGCTCCGACAGGTACACCAGCGCCGCGCTCGCGCCCTGCCGCGTCGCGCCGTGCCCCGCCAGGACGATCGGGCGCCGCGCGAGCGCCAGGACGTCCGCGGCCCGCGCGACCTGCGACGGCGACGGCTCCTGCGGGCGCACGACGTTCACCGGCAGCGGCGCCAGGCCGACCGGGACCTGCGCCGACTCGACGTCCTCCGGGATCGCCAGGTACACGGCGCCGGGACGCTCGGTCTGCGCGGTCTTGAACGCCTTGCGCACCATCTCCGGGAGCGCCTCGGCGCGCGGCGCCAGCTCCGACCACTTCGTGATCGGCCGGAACAGCGACACCAGGTCGACGATCTGGTGCGACTCCTTGTAGATGCGGTCCAGCCCGACCTGCGCGGAGATCGCGACGACCGGGGTGCTGTTGGTGGTGGCGTCCGCGACGCCGAGCTGCAGGTTGATCGCGCCGGGGCCGAGCGTCGCCGACGCCACGCCCGCCTTCCCGGTGAGCCGGCCGTAGATCTCGGCCATGAACGCGGCGCCCTGCTCGTGCCGGACGAGGACGTAGCGGATCGACGAGTCGTTCAGCGCGTCGACGAAGTGGATGTTCTCCTCGCCGGGGATGCCGAAGACGTACTCGACGCCCTCCGCCTCCAGGGTTCGGACGAGGAGGCGGGCGGCGTCTTCCTGCGCGGACATCGGGTGTCCCTCTTCCCACGTGTGATCTTCGGGGTTCACCCCGTGCAGCGCACCGCGGGCCGCCCGCATTCCCCGGCGAGAACGCGTTCCACCGGCTCAGCCGTCGACGACCTCCTTGATCGCCCGCAGCGTCGGCTCGTCCTTCACCCCGGCGATCAGCAGCGTGGTGACGGGGCTGTCGCGCCACAGCCCCATGCGCTCCTTGATCCGCCCGATCGGCCCGAGCAGCGAGATCGAGTCGGCGAGCTCGTCCGGCACCGCCTTGATCGCCTCCTGGCGCCGGCCGTCCAGGAACAGCTCCTGCACCCGGGCCGCCTGCTCCGCGTAGCCGAGCCGCCCGATGAGGTCGAGGTGGAAGTTGCGCTCGCGGGCGCCCATCCCGCCGATGTAGAACGCGAGCGGGACCTTGGCGAACTCCAGCGCGGACGCCAGGTCGTCGGTGACGATCGTGGTGACGGTCGCCGCGATCTCGAAGCCGTCCGGGCGTCCGGCGAGGGACGCCCCGAACACCGGCTCGATCTGCTCGGGGTCGACGAACAGCGGCAGCCAGCCCTGCGTCGCCCCGGCGGCGAGCGCCACGTTCTTCGGGCCCTCGGCGCCCAGGTAGACGGGGATCTCCGGGCGCACCGGATGCACGATCGACTTCAGCGGCTTGCCGAGGCCCGCGCCGCCCGGCAGCGGCAGCGGGTAGTGCGGCCCGGCACTGGTCACCGGCTCCTCCCGCCGCCACACCTGCCGGACGATGTCGAGGTACTCGCGCGTCCGGGCCAGCGGCTTCGGGAACGGCTGCCCGTACCACCCCTCGACGACCTGCGGGCCGGACGCGCCGAGCCCGAGGATCACCCGTCCGCCCGACAGCGCGTCGAGGGTGAGGGCGTGCATCGCGGTGGCGGCCGGCGTCCGCGCCGACATCTGCACCACCGCGGTGCCCAGCTTGATCCGGGACGTCCGCGCCGCGTACCAGGTGAGCGGCGTGAACGCGTCCGACCCGTACGCCTCCGCGGTGAACACCGAGTCGTAGCCGAGCCGTTCGGCCGCCAGGACGGTGTCGGTCTGGTCCTCCGGCTCGCGCTGCCAGTAGCCGACGTTCACGCCCAGCTTGAGATCCGCGCTCACGATGCAACCCCTTCTCCGCGTTGACGACGCCGCTCGATGGTAGAACACGTTCTACTTTCGCGGAAGCGGGGCGGGCATGCCGGAGGGCCGCGGCCGGGGGAGACCGCGGCCCTCCGGTACCGGGCTATGCCTCCCTGGCGATGGTCAGGAGGGCCTCGAACGCGGCGGGCGTCAGCACCAGGGCCGGGCCGCCGGGGTCCTTCGAATCACGGACAGCGCGCAGATCGCGGGAGAGGGGGGCCACCTCGACGCACTGGTCGCCGCTCCCGCTGTGGGAGGACTTGCGCCATGCGGCCCCGGTCAGGTCGCGCTGCAGGTTGGTCACGGGCTGCTCCTTGCTGCCTCGGCTATGAGGTGCGCGGATTCCTCGGTGGACAAAGCGGCCGCCTCGATCCGATCGAAGCGGTCCCTATGTTTTGCTATTGCCTCCGCGCTCTCAAGGTAAACGTCGCCCATGGTGCCCTCTACGTAGGCGATATCGGGGTCCGCGGGGTCCGGATACGACAATATGGTGAAACGTCCGTCTAGGCCCGCATGCTCCTGCGCTGAGTACGGAAGTACCTGAATGGTGATCGTCGGGCGGTCCGCCGCCTCGATGAGCGCCTCCAGTTGAGCGCGCATCACGCCCGGCCCGCCGATCGGCCGCCGCAGCACCCCCTCGTCGAAGACCACGTGGAGCTGCGGCGCGTTCTCCCGGGTCAGCAGCCCCTGCCGGTGCTTGCGGGCCGAGATGCGGCGCTCGATGTCCTCCTGGTTGGGCAGCAGCCGCCCCGCGGTGATGACCTGGCGCGCGTACTGCTCGGTCTGCAGCAGCCCGTGGATCAGCTGGGGGTCCCAGGTGCGGATGTGCGACGCCTCGTCCTCCAGCGCGACGTAGCTGCCGGCGAAGACGTCCTGGTACGCGGTCCACCAACCCCGCTGGCCCGCCTGCCGCGCCAGCGTGATCAGCGAGTCCCGCTCCGGACTCGGCACCCCGTACAGATCGAGGATGTCGGCGATGTCGCCCGGTTTCGGGCGGGTCTGGCCCGTTTCAAGCCGAGAGATGGTCGCCCGCGACCAGTCGAGCCGGTCCGCGACCTCCTGCAGGGTGAGCTTCTGCTCCTCGCGCAGCCTTCGGATCTCGCGCGCCAGGCGACGGCCGCGAACGGTGGGACGGTAAGTCATTCGAGTTCAGGGACGCTTCCAGGCCCGTCACGGACGAGCGGCGGTCCCTGCCTCCTTTCCGGTGGTGTAGGCATAGCCGTCCGCTCGCTGGAGCAGCCGGAAGCGGATGTGCCGAGCGGTGAACAGCCCGCCTCTCGAGCGGACGGTGAACGTTCCGGAGGAGCGGACGGCGATGCGCCCGGTATGCGTTCCGGCGTTCTTGCCGGACGGGACCACGGCCCGGGCGAGGTCTCCGGTCCGGAACCCGAAAACGTCCTTGCGGCGAGGGAGGCGAAGGCGGGGGAACCCGTGCCTGTCGGGACGAGTGCGGGCGTAGGTGCCGCGGCCCGTGCATCCGACGGCAAGGAAGACGGTGAGGATCTCAGTGATCGAGTCGAGTTCGCCGACGGCGAGCGCGTCGAGCGTGTGCGACTTCGGCAGGTGGTGACGAGTCCTGTTCCATTTGGTGCGGCCTCCTGAGGAGGCGCGCACCGGCATGCGCGCGTCGAGCGCCTTCCACAGTGCCCGGCGTGCGGTGTTCAGCGCGGCGGCGTCCCGCAGGGGCGCCAAGGCGCGAACTTTGATCGAGGCGGCCTTGGCGGGAGCGAAATGCTCCACGGGCAGGTCGCCCTTGGCGCGGTTGCAAGGGATGCACGCCGGCACCAGGTTGCTCACGCGGTCGGAGCCGGCGCGGGAACGGGGAACCACATGGTCGATGTTGAGCGGAACACCGGTGGCGTCGCAGTAGACGCAAGTCCGTCCGAACTTGGCCAGGAGGTACTCGCGAACTTCGTAGCCGTGCAGAGTGCCGTGCTGGTATTCGGCTCCTTCCAGTGGTCGTCCGGCGGCCATGGCGTGCGTGTCGAACGCGGTGCGCTCAAGGTGGGCGGCCGTCACAGGGGCCCATCGGGACAGCCGGTCTACCCAGGAGACGGTGGTCTCGAGGCGGTGCCGCACCGATGGCGCGATCCACCCGTCGGTACGCACGCGGTTGTCGAAGCGAGGGGCTCGGTGACGCAGGTTCGCGGTCCGGCGCCGCCGCCGGTAGGCGGCGCGCTGCCGCAGCTTCTTGCCGATGGCCGAGCCCCGGTGGTCGAGCCTGACGCCGAACCGGGCCCGCCTCTCTTCCCGTCGGGAGGTGAACACGGCCATGCCGGTGTGCCGGGAGCCGGGATCGATACCGATCTCCACGCCGTCGACCCGTGATTCCCGGACGGTGCGGTCTCTGAGGCGGATGACGAACGGCGTGTGCCGCGCGACCACCGCTCGTCCGCTGCTGAGCAGCTTGCGCGCCCGCGGTGGAGTGGTCGGCTGCAGCGGTCTGCCGTTCTTGTCCAGGACGAACACGGCAGGTTGACGTATGCGGACCTCACGGCCCATCTCCCCGCCCCGGTGCGGGACGGGGGTGACGCCGCGGCCGCCAGGTGAAGCGGCCGCGGTCTCCCCTCGACCATGGTCCGTGCCGGGTGCCGCGCTGCGGCGTCCGCGCCTCGTTTCGTCCCTGTTCCTCGGGGTGTCTGCCGACGCGGATTCCAGAGCCGCCTGCTGAGGAAGCACAGACGGGTGGGTCTGCCGTCCTGCACGGAACGTAGCCAACCAGGTCACCTCCAATGCCGTCGGCTCGGTCTGGTAACGGCGCGCCCCCGGCCTCGCGGCCGACGGCGCTCGCCCTCGGGCGGGAACCCGTTACGGGAGTGGAGTCTCCTCACTCGGCGGGTGCGCCACAACGAGATTGCCGCATCCCGGTGCGAAGGCAGGTCGATTTCCCGAAGGCAGTTGCAAAGGTGAGAATCTCACGTAACGCTGGGATCCGTGACTGCTCGGGGACCGAAAGTGACGAGCGAGCCCGCCGCGCACCCCGGGACGTAGTTGCGGGAGGACCCGTGAAGACCTCGTCAGCCCACGTTACGGACGTCCGGACCGCCCACGCGGACGTGCCCGTGAAGGCCGAAACCCGTCTCGCGCCCGGACCGGCCCCGGGCGCGGCGCCGCGATCCGCGCCCCCGCCGGATCCCGCGCACGCCGCGCAGAGCATGGCGGACGCGATGGCCGACGAGCCCGGCGCCCCCGCCGGCACCCGTCCCGGCTGGGTGTGGGCGCTGCCCGGCGGCCCCGGCTGCGCCGGGCACGCGCGCCGCGTGCTGCGCGACGCGCTCGCCGCGCTCGGCGTCCCCCGCGACGTGATCGGCGACGCGCAGCTGATGGTCAGCGAGCTCGCCACCAACGCCCACCAGCACGCCGGCGACCACGGCCCGCACGAGCTGTGGCTGTACTTCGGCGACGACGGGACGGGCGGGGAGGGCGCGGGCGAGGTGCGCTGCGCGGTGTTCGACGCGCTCGCGGACGCCGCGCTGCCGGGCTACTCGTGGACGTCCGGCGACTGCGGCCGCGGTCTCGGGATCGTGCGCGAGCTGTCGGGCGGCCGGTGGGGGGCGCGCCGCACCCGGTCCCGGCTCGGGCCGTCGGTGCGGGGCAAGGCGGTGTGGTTCGCGATCCCGCAGGCGTCGCCGTCCTGAGCGGGGCCGTTCCCCGCGCGGCGCACCGGTGTGCGATCCTTGCGGGCGACGGACGCGGAGGAACCCGGTGCGAATCCGGGGCTGTCCCGCAACTGTGACCAGGGGAGTTCCCTCTCGACAGGGCCACGGCGCATGCCGGAAGGCCGAGGGGGAGCGGTGATCCGGGAGCCAGGAGACTCCGGCCGTCGGACAGTACCGCCATCGGGCGTGGACACCCGAGGAAGGACGAATCCGCGATGCCCCCTGCCGCGCCGGCCCCCGGCTACCCGTTCTCCGCCGTCGTCGGGATGGACGACCTCAAGCTCGCGCTCCTGATCAACGCCGTGTCGCCCGGTGTCGGCGGCGTCCTCGTGCGGGGGGAGAAGGGCACCGCCAAGTCGACGGTCGTCCGGGCGCTGGCCGCCCTGCTCCCGCCGGTGCGGACCGTCCCCGGGTGCCGCTTCTCCTGCGACCCGGACGCCCCCGACCCGGGCTGCCCGGACGGCCCCCACGGCGCGGGGGCCGGTGAGCGGGCCGCCCGGCTGGTGGAGCTGCCGGTGGGCGCGTCCGAGGACCGCCTCACCGGGTCCCTCGACATCGAGCGGGCGCTGACCGAGGGCGTCACGGCGTTCGAGCCGGGCCTGCTCGCCGCCGCGCACCGCGGCGTGCTGTACGTCGACGAGGTCAACCTGCTGCACGACCATCTGGTCGACCTGCTGCTGGACGCCGCCGCGATGGGCGAGTCGCACGTCGAGCGGGAGGGCGTGTCGGTGCGGCACGCCGCGCGCTTCCTGCTGGTCGGCACGATGAACCCCGAGGAGGGGGAGCTGCGGCCGCAACTGCTGGACCGGTTCGGCCTCACCGTCGAGGTGGCCGCCACCCGCGACCCGGCCGAACGGGCCGAGGTCGTCCGGCGGCGGCTCCGGTTCGAGGACGATCCGGCCGGGTTCGCGGCCGGGTGGGCGGCGGCCGAGGCCGCTCTCGCGGCCCGGATCGCGGCCGCGCGGGAGCGGCTGCCGCGGGTCGAGCTGACCGACGCGGCGCTCCGCCGGATCACCGCCGTCTGCGCGTCCTTCGAGGTCGACGGGCTGCGCGCCGACCTGGTGACCGCGCGGGCCGCGATCGCGCTCGCCGCCTGGCACGGCCGTCCGGCGGTCACCGCCGACGACGTGCGGACCGCCGCGCGGCTCGCGCTGCCGCACCGCCGCCGCCGCGACCCGTTCGACGCGCCCGGCCTGGACGCCGACAAGCTGGACGCGGTCCTCGACGAGCACGCCGATGCCGACCCTCCCGAGGTCCCCGAGGGGCCCGACCGCCCGGATGGTCCGGATGGCCGGGATGGCTCCGACGGTCCCGACGGACCGGACGACGACGGCCCCGGCGGTCCGGACGACGACGGGTCCGGTGGCGGGGTGCGGCCGGACGTGCGGGGAGACGACGCGAACGGCTCCGCGCCGCCTGAGCCGTCCGGTGGGGAGGGGAGCGGCGAGAGCGAACCCGCGCCGGCGGACGCCGCCTACAAACCGCGCCTGTTCACCGTTCCCGGTGTCGGTGCGGGCGCGCCGGGGCGGCGTTCCAAGGCGCGCAGCCCGTACGGACGGGTGTCGGGTGCGCGTCCGGGCGCGCGCGGGCTGCACTTGACCGCGACGCTCCGCGCTGCCGCCCCGCACCAGAGCGCGCGCGGGCGGAGCGGCACGGGCCTGATCGTCCGGTCGGGGGATTTGCGCGAGGCCGTCCGGGACGGGCGCGAAGGCAACCTCGTCCTGTTCGTGGTGGACGCGAGCGGGTCGATGGCCGCGCGCGCCCGGATGCGCGCGGTGAAGGGCGCGGTCCTGAGCCTGCTGTTGGACGCCTACCAGCGCCGCGACAAGGTCGGGCTGATCACGTTCCGGGGCTCGGCGGCCGAGGTGGCGCTGCCGCCGACCTCGTCGGTGGAGGCGGGGGCGCGCCGCCTGGAACGGCTGCCCACGGGCGGCCGGACGCCGCTGTCGGCCGGGCTGCTGCGCGCGGCGGACGTCCTGCGGGTGGAGCGGCTCCGGGACCCGGCGCGCCGTCCGCTCCTGGTCGTGGTGACCGACGGGCGCGCGACGCACGGTCCCGATCCGGCGGCCGCGGCGGCGCGGCTGGCGGGTGTCGCGGCGGTGGTCGTCGACTGCGAGTCCGGCCCGGTGCGGCTGGGGCTGGCCGGGGCGCTCGGCGCGCGGCTCGCCGCCGAGGTCGTCCGGCTGGACGACCTGGCCGCCGACTCGCTCGCGGGCGTGGTCCGGGCCTCCCGCCGTGCCGCCTGACCCCTGCCGGGGCGGGCGCGCGGAGTTCTGACGACGTGGAAGGGATCGAGGATGCCGCAGGGGAAGCCGGAGTACGTGCCGGAGGACGGGCTCACGACGCGGCAGCGGCGCAACCGGCCGCTGGTGATGGTGCATACGGGGCCGGGCAAGGGGAAATCGACGGCGGCGTTCGGGCTGGCGTTGCGGGCGTGGAACCAGGGGTGGCCCATCGGGGTGTTCCAGTTCGTCAAGTCCGCCAAGTGGCGCATCGGGGAGGAGAACGCGCTGCGCGCGCTTGGGCGGCTGCACGGGGAGACGGGCGAGGGCGGTCCGGTCGCATGGCACAAGATGGGCGAGGGCTGGTCGTGGATCCAGCGGCCGGGCAGCGAGGACGACCACGCGGCGGACGCGCGTGAGGGCTGGGAGCAGATCAAGCGGGATCTGCAGGCCGAGACGTACCGCCTTTACGTCCTGGACGAGTTCACCTACCCGATGAAATGGGGATGGGTGGACGTCGACGACGTCGTGGCGGCGCTCCGGGAACGGCCCGGCAACCAGCACGTGGTGATCACCGGGCGGGACGCCGATCCGCGGCTGGTCGAGTCGGCCGATCTGGTGACGGAGATGGGCAAGGTCCGGCACCCGATGGATCGCGGGCAGAAGGGGCAGAAGGGCATCGAGTGGTGAACGTTCCGCGGCTGGTGATCGCGGCGCCGGCGTCCGGGAGCGGCAAGACGACGGTCGCGACCGGGCTGATGGCGGCGCTCGCGGGCCGGGGCGCGGCCGTCTCGCCGCACAAGGTGGGGCCCGACTACATCGACCCGGGCTACCACGCGCTGGCCACCGGGCGGCCCGGCCGGAACCTGGACCCGTGGCTCGTGGGGGAGGACCGGATCGTCCCGCTGTTCCTGCACGGGGCGGCGGGCGCCGGGATCGCGGTCGTCGAGGGCGTGATGGGCCTGTACGACGGGCGGACGGGCAGCGGGGACCACGGCGGCGGCGACTTCGCGTCGACCGCGCACGTGGCGGCGCTGCTGGACGCGCCCGTGGTGCTCGTCGTGGACGCCTCGGCGGCGGCCGGGCGGTCCGTCGCGGCGCTCGTCCACGGCTTCCGGTCGTTCGGGCCGGTGCGGGTCGGCGGCGTGATCCTCAACCGGCTCGGGTCGGACGCGCACGAGGCGATGTGCCGGGACGCGCTCGACGACCTGGGCGTGCCGGTGCTCGGGGCGCTGCGGCGGCACGCGGACGCGGCGGCGCCGTCCCGGCACCTGGGGCTGGTCCCCGCCGCGGAGCGGGACGCCGACGCGGTCGCGAGCGTGCGGCGGCTCGGGGAGCTGGTCGCGGCGTCGTGCGACCTCGATGCCCTGGAGGCGCTGGCGCGGTCGGCGCCGCCGCTCGCCGCGGAGCCCTGGGACCCGGCCGCGGAGGCGGCGGAAGCCGGGGGCGCGGGCCGGGTGCGGCCGCGGATCGCGGTGGCCGGGGGAGCGGCGTTCACCTTCGGGTACGCGGAGAACGCGGAGCTGCTGGCGGCCGCGGGCGCCGAGGTCGTCCGGTTCGACCCGCTGCGGGACGAGTCGCTGCCGGAGGGCACGCGCGGCCTGGTCGTCGGCGGCGGGTTCCCCGAGGTGTACGCGGCGGAACTGGCCGCGAACGGGCGGCTGCGGGCGGAGCTGGCCGCGTTCGCCGGTGCGGGACGTCCCGTCTACGCCGAGTGCGCGGGGCTCCTTTACCTCGCGCAGGAGCTGGACGGTGCGCCGATGTGCGGCGTCCTGGACGGTGTGAAAGCGGCCATGGCCCCGCGCCTGACGCTGGGCTATCGTGCCGCCGTGGCGGTGGCCGACTCCGTCGTCGCCCGGACGGGCGAGCGGGTGCACGGTCACGAGTTCCACCGCACGGTGACGGATCCCGTCCACGGGGACACGGCCGCCTGGCAGTGGTCCACGTCCGGTCCGGCGGGGTTCGTGCAGGGCGACTGTGTCGCGTCCTACCTCCACCTGCACTGGGCCGGGTCGCCCCGGTTCGCGAGCAGACTGGTCGACGCCTGCGGTAGGGAGCGCGGTTGAACGCCTTCGAGGGAAAAGTGCGCCTGGAGGGGGAGCGGATCGTCCTGCGCCCGTTCTGCCTGGACGACGCGGCGGAGCTCATCGAGGTGATCCGCGCCCGGGAGGACTGGCTCCCGCCCAACTTCCCCACCGCGCTCAACGCCGAGACGATCGCGTGGTTCCTGCGGGAGGGCATCCACAAGGTCCAGCAGTACGGCCTCGGCATCCACCTGGCGATCACGGACGGGGACGGCGGGCTCCTGGGGACGATCGGGCTGTTCAAGGTCGACTGGACGCAGGGCACGTGCGAGGTCGGATACGGGATGCGGCCAAGCGCGCGCGGGAACGGGTACGCGACCGAGGCGCTCCGCGTGGTGTCGGACTGGGCGCTGCAAGACTGCGGCCTGTACCGGGTGGAGTTGCGCGCGCTCGTCACCAACGCGCCGTCCATCCGGGTGGCGGAGAAGGCGCGGTTCTGGCGGGAGGGACGCGCGCGCGGCGCCGAGGTCGAGGACGGCGCCAACCAGGACATGTTCGTGTTCAGCCGCATCGCGCCCGACCTGCGGGACGAGCGGCCCGCGCGGCTCGTGCCGGTGGACGTCGGCCCGGGCGATCCGGAGCTGGTCACCGTCCGGGCGCTGCGGCTGCTGCACGAGGCCGACGCCGTGCTCGTCGCCGACGCGCCCGACGCTCCCGTGCGCGCGCACACGACCCGGGTCCGGCGGGTGGACGGCGACCCCGCCGCCGCCGTGCTCGCCGCCCTGGACGGCGGCGCCCGCACGGTCGCGTTCGCGCTCGGCGACCCGGCCGTCTTCCGGGAGGCGGCGCGCGGCGTCGTGGCGGCGCGCCCCGGCGTGCTGATCGATCCGCCGCTCCCCGGCGCGCCGGGTCCGTCCGCGGACGGACCCTCCGGGAGGCTCGTCGCCCACGACGGGGAGGGACGGGCATGATCGACGAGACGCTGGTGATGTACGGCGGCGGCGCGGAGGACGCGGCCCGCAGGATGCTGCCGAAGCTGCCGGACGGCTGCTTCGCGCCGGTCGACCTGGACGCGCTGCGGGAGGCCGCCGGGCGCGGAATCCGGCAGGTCGTCCTCGTCGCCGGGCTGGCCGACCAGGCCGCCATCGTCGGCCCGGTGCTGGGCGAGATCACCGCCGACATGGCGGGCGACGCCGAGGGCGGCGCGCTCGCCGCCGCGGTCGCCGCGGCCGACGCCGCCGCCGACCCGGGGCGCGCCTACGCGCTGTGGGAGGCCGCCGGACGGCTCGGGCCGTGCGGCCGCGAGCTGTGCCGCCGCACCGCGGGCGAGCTGGAGCGCCGGGCCGGGTCGGTGGCGGCCCAGGTGGTCCTGGTGGACGCCTCGGGCGAGCGCATGGTCGGCATGTTCGGGCGCATGGCGCGGTAGGCATGGACGGATCCCTCGTGATCCGCGCGTGCGCGCGCGCCGGTCTGCCGTGGGAGGACGCGTTGATCGTGTCGGCGCACGAGCTGCGCCGTGCGGTGAACGCGTGCCGCGCCCACCCGAAGGTCGCGGTGCTGACCGCTCCTGGCGCGGGCCCGGCGGAACTGGCGCGCGCGCTGTTCCCGCAGACCCCGCGCACGTTCGTCGTCTGCGAGGACCTCGACGGACCGGACGAACGCGTGGTGCGCGTCCGTCCGGCCGAGGCGACCACGCGTCCCTGGAACGCCCCGCAGGTCGTGCTCGTCCTGGACGAGCGCCGCCCGCCGGACGGCCCCGGCTGGACCGCGCGCCCGCCGGGCCCGGACGGCTGGGCGCTGGACGGCTTCGACGGCGCGGCCCTCGCGCCCGAGACCAGGGCGTTCGTCCTCGCCAGGCTCGGCCCGCGCACGGGCGACCTGGTGTGGGACCTCGGGTCCGGCGTCGGCTCCGTCGCGGCCGAGTGCGCCCGGTTCGGCGCGGCCGCGGTCGCCGTGGGGGCGGACGCGGCGTCCTGCGAGCGGATCCGCGCGGCCGTCCGCGCCCGCCGCGTGCGGGTCGCGGTGGCGCGCGGCGCGCTCCCGTCCGTCCTCGACCACCTCCCGGACCCGGACGCCGTGTTCCTGGCCGGAGCGGAGGCCGCGTCCGTCCGCGCCTGCGCGGACCGCGCCCCGGACCGGTTCGTTGCGACGGCGGACGAGCGCCGGGTGCCCGAGATCGTGGACGTCCTGGCCGGGGCGGGTTTCACCGCCCGGGCCGCCGCGTTCGGCGTGACACCTCTCGTCCCGCCGCAGTCCGGCGGCTCGGGGGTGCCGGGCCCGCCGGTGACCCTCGTCTGGGCGCGTCGCGCCGCTCCCGAACCCGTCCGGCCCGCCCCGGCGCGGCGCCGCCCGGTCGAGCGGACCCCGCCGCTGTGACCGCCGCGACGCACGTCGCGGTGCTCGGCGTCGGCGTGTCCGCGGCCGCCGGTGCGGACGAGGTCGGCGCGCTGCTGGACGCCGTCCTGCGGCGGGCGGGCGTGCGCCCCGGCGCCGTCTGGTGCGCCGCGACCGCCGAGGGGCGGCGCGGCGAGCCCGCCGTCCGCGCCGCCGCCCGGGTCCGCGGCCTGCCGCTCGTCGCCTACCCTGTGCCCGTGCTCGCGCAGGTCACGGTGCCGAACCCGTCGGACGTCGCGCGCCTGCGGGCGGGCACGCCGAGCGTCGCGGAGGCCGCGGCGCTGCACGCCGCCCGCGCGCTGTGCGGCGGCCCCGTCCGCCTCGCGGTCCCCAAGCGCGCCTCCGGCCGCGCGACCGCCGCCCTGGCGATCGCGACCGCCGCCGTCGAACCGGACACGGCGCGCGCATCCCGGCATGTGTCCGCAACCCGGCATGGGGGTGTAGAAGCCGTGAAACCCTGGTACTTCCTCCCGGAGCGGCACGCGCCCGGGGACGGCGACAGCGAGGATTGCCCGTGACCCAGCAGGAGGCTCCTGTGAGCGTACGCCAGCCGCATCCGGTGGAGATCAGGTCGTATGAGATCCTGCGGTCCCGCGTCGACCTGTCGCCGATGCCGCCGCTGTGGCGGGCGGTCGCCGAGCGGGTCGTCCACGCCACCGCCGACCTGGAGTACGCGGTCGACCTGGTGACCGAGGAGGAGTCCCTCCGGCGCGGCTGGGAGGCGCTGCGCTCCGGCGCGCCGATCGTCACCGACGAGGGCATGGTCGCCGCCGGGATCACCGCGCGGGAGACCGTCTGCCACGCCGCCGACCCGGCCGCCGCGCGGATGTCGCGGGCCGCGGGCATCACGCGTCCGGCCGCGGCCGTCCGGCTCGCGTACGCCGACGTGGGGCCCGGCGCGGTGTGGGTCGTCGGATCGGCGCCCGAGGCGATCTTCGAGATCATCGACCGGCGGGTCGGCCCGGCGCTGGTCATCGGCGTCCCGGTCGGGTTCGTCGGCGCCGCCGAGGCGAAGGAGGCGCTGCGCGCCAGCGGGCTGCCGCAGCTCAGCAACGTGTCCGAGAAGGGCGGCTCCGCGGTCGCCGCCGCGGCCGTCAACGCCCTGCTGTACCACGAGGGGGCCCGGTGACCGCGGGCACGGCGGGACGCGGGATCGACCTGCGGCACCACGGGGACGCCGAGATCGGGGACGGCCTCGCCGACTTCGCCGTGAACGTGCGGACCGGCATGCCGCCCGCCTGGCTCGCCGACCGGATTCGCGCGTCGGTCGCCGACCTGGCCGCCTACCCCGACCCGCGGGCGGCGCGCCGCGCGGTGGCGCGGCGGCACGGCCGCTCGGTCGAGGAGGTGCTGCTCACGGCGGGCGCCGCCGAGGCGTTCGTGCTGCTCGCGCGGGTGCTGGCGCCGGAACACGCCGTCGTGGTGCACCCGCAGTTCACCGAGCCGGAGGCCGCGCTGCGGGCGGCCGGGCACGACGTCGAGCGCGTCGTGCTCGGCGCGGACTTCGTGCTCGACCCCGCGGCGGTGCCGCCCGCCGCCGACCTCGTCGTGATCGGGAACCCGACGAACCCGACGTCGGTGCTGCACCCGGCCGCGGCGGTCGCCGCGCTCGCCCGCCCCGGCCGGACGGTCGTCGTGGACGAGGCGTTCATGGACTGCGTGCCCGGCGAGCCCGAGTCGCTCGCCGCGCGGCTGCCCGCCGGGGTCGTCGTGATCCGGTCGCTCACCAAGACGTGGGGGCTGGCGGGGCTCCGCGCCGGGTACGTGCTGGCCGCGCCCGCTCTCGTGGCCCGGCTGGCGGAGGCGCAGCCGCTGTGGGCGGTGTCCACGCCCGCGCTCGTCGCCGTCGAGGAGTGCTCCACGCCCGAGGCCGTCGCGGAGGCCGAGAAGTGGGCCGTGGAACTCGGGACCGAACGGGACCGGCTGGCCGCCGAACTCACCGGCCGGGGCCTGTACGTCGTCCCCGGCGCGCGCGCGTCGTTCCTTTGCGTCCGCATCCCCGACGCCCTCGGCATCAGGGCACTGCTACGGCAACGCGGTTACGCGGTCAGGCGCGGCGACACCTTCCCCGGGCTCGGCCCCGACTGGCTCCGCATCGCCGTCCGGGACCGCGCGTCCAACGAGACCCTTCTGGAGGTCATGGGTGAGCTCGGCATCTGACGGCCCCGGACCGGACGGCCCCGGACCGGACGGCCCCGGACCGGGCGACTTCCCACCGGGTGACTTCGCGCACGCTTTCCCGGTGGACGAACGTCGCGCCGTCCACCGAGCCATCGCCGAACGGCGCGACGTCCGGGACGGCTTCCTGCCCGACCCCGTCGACGACGGCGTCCTCACCCGGATCCTCGAGGCCGCGCACCGGGCACCGTCCGTCGGGCTGACCCAGCCCTGGGACTTCCTCATCGTCCGGGACGCCGCAAAGCGCGAACGCATCCGCGCCCTGGCGGAACGCCAACGCGACGGCTACGCCGCCACGCTGCCGCCCGCGCGCGCCGCCCGCTTCGACGGGCTCAAGATCGAGGCCATCCGCGAGGCGCCGGTGAACATCGCCGTCACCTGCGACCCCACCCGCGGCGGACGCAACCCGCTCGGCCGCCACGCCCAGCCGAGCACCGCCCAGTACTCGGTGGCCTGCGCCGTCCAGAACCTGTGGCTGGCCGCCCGCGCCGAAGGGCTCGCCGCCGGCTGGGTCAGCTTCTTCGACGAGCGCGAGCTGGCCGCCGAGCTCGGCCTGCCCGCCGACGTCGAGGTCGTCGCCTACCTGTGCGTCGGGCACGTGACCGGGTTCCCGCCCGCGCCCGTCCTCGACCTGACCGGCTGGGCGCGCCGCAGGCCCCTCGCCTGGGCCGTCCACGACGAGGAGTACGGGCGGCGCGCGCTGCCCGGGAAGGAAGCCGTGCACATGATCGAGCAGACGGTCGCCGCGATCGCGCCGCCGGACGAGGCCGCGATCCGCGATGCCCGCGAGCACCAGGCCCGCCTCACCAAGCCGCCGGGGTCCCTCGGCGTGCTGGAGGAGGTGTCGGTCCGGCTCGCCGGGCTCGCCGGGCACTGCCCGCCGCCGCTGCCCGAACCGGCCGCCGTCGCGGTGTTCGCCGCCGACCACGGCGTCCACGCGCAGGGCGTCACGCCCTGGCCGCAGGAGGTCACCGCCCAGATGGTGGCGAACTTCCTCGCGGGCGGCGCGGTCGTCAACGCGTTCGCCGGGCAGGTCGGCGCCGAGGTCAGCGTCGTGGACGTCGGCGTCGCCGCCGACCTGGACGCCGCCCCCGGCCTGCTCCGCCGCAAGATCGCGCACGGCACCGCCGACATGACGCGCGGCCCCGCGATGACCGGCGAGCAGGTGCGCCGCGCCGTCGAGACCGGCATCGAGGTGGCCCGCGAACTGGTCTCGGCGGGCGCCCGCTGCCTGGTCACCGGCGACATGGGCATCGCGAACACCACCGCGTCCGCCGCGCTGATCGCCGCGTTCACCGGCCTGCCGCCCGAGCGCGTCACCGGCCGGGGGACGGGCGTGGACGACGCCACGCACGCCCGCAAGGTCGAGATCGTCCGCGCGGCGCTCGCCCGGCACGGCCTCCTGGACGGCGCGGGCGACCGGGACCCCCTGGACGTCCTGGCCGCGGTCGGCGGCCTCGAGCACGCCGCGCTCGCCGGGTTCGTCCTCGGCGGCGCCGCCCTGCGCGTCCCGGTCGTCCTGGACGGCGTGATCGCCGGGGCCGCCGCGCTCGCCGCGGCCGCGCTGTGCCCGGACGCCCTGCACGCCTGCGTCGCCGGGCACCGCTCCGCCGAGCCCGGGCACGCCGCCGCCATCGACCGGCTGGGGCTGCGCCCGCTGGTCGACCTGGAACTGCGGCTCGGCGAGGGGACCGGCGCTCTGCTCGCGCTCCCGCTGGTCCAGGGCGCCGTTCGGGTGCTGCACGAGGTCGCCACGTTCGATTCGGCGGGCGTCAGCGGGAAGGACGCGGCGCCGTAACGACATGATCACGGACTGAGTCACGCTCGGCTATCGACTCACCGGAGCCCCTCTCCATGGACTCCCCAAGCCGAGTAACGTTGTTGAACGAAGAAACTTGTCGGTCACCGGCGCCCGCAAGTCAACCGTACGAGCGAGAGATTCCCCGACGTGCCCCCGTACCTGCTAGGTCTGCGACTCGCCGGGCGACGCGTCGTCGTCGTCGGCGGCGGACGGGTCGCCCAGCGCCGCGTCCCGGCGCTGCTGGCGGCCGGCGCCGAGGTCGTGCTGGTGTCGCCCGAGGTGGCCGCGTCCCTGGAGGCGCTGATCGACGACGGCCGGGTCGTCTGGCACCGCCGCCGCTACGCCCCCGGCGACTGCGCGGACGCCTGGCTCGTCCAGGCCGTCACCGACGACGCCGAGGTCAACGGCGCGGTCGTCGCCGAGGCCGAGGCCGCCCGGATCTGGTCCGTGCGCGCCGACGACGCCGAGTCGTCCCCCGCCTGGACGCCCGCGAGCGGCCGCGCCGGCGACGCGACGGTCGGGGTGCTGCTGGGCGGCGACCCGCGCCGCGCCGCCGGCATCCGCGACGCCGTCGTGGACGGCCTGCGCGACGGCGCCCTCGAAGCGCGGGAGTCCCGCACCAAGCCCGCGGGCGTGGCGCTCGTCGGCGGCGGCCCCGGCGACCCCGGGCTGATCACCGTCCGCGGGCGGCGGCTGCTCGCGATGGCCGACGTCGTCGTCACCGACCGGCTCGCCCCCGCCGAGCTGCTCGACGAACTGCCCGACGACGTCGAGGTCATCGACGCCGCGAAGATCCCCTACGGGCGCACCGTCACCCAGGAGCGCATCAACGACCACCTCGTCGAGCAGGCCAAGCGCGGGAAGTTCGTCGTCCGCCTCAAGGGCGGCGACCCGTTCGTGTTCGGCCGCGGCGGCGAGGAGGCGCTGCACTGCGCCCGCCACGGCGTCCCGGTGACGGTCGTCCCCGGGATCACCAGCGCCGTCGCCGTGCCGTCGGCCGCGGGCATCCCGGTCACCCACCGGGGCGTCGCGCAGGAGTTCCACGTGGTCTCCGCGCACGTCCCGCCGGACCACCCCGACTCCACGGTCGACTGGGCGGCGCTCGGCCGCGCCCACGGCACGCTCGTCCTGCTCATGGCGGTCGAGCGGATGCCCCTCATCGCCGAGACCCTCGTGCGCTATGGTCGAGCGTCCGACACGCCGGTCGCCGTGATCCAGGACGGCACCCGGCCCGCCCAGCGGACCGTCACGGCCACCCTCGCCACGGTCGCGGACGCGATGGCGGCCGCCGGCGTCCGGCCCCCGGCGATCGTCGTGGTGGGCGACGTGGTGGCCGTGGGACGCGAGATCGACATGATCCGAGCCGACGAACGAGCCGACATTCCAGCCGACATGGGACGGGATCCGTGACACCCCCCGCAGAGCAGAGCGCGGTTCACGACGAGGAGGCGGGCACCGGCCCGGGCACCGGCGAACGGGACCCCGCGGCGCCCGAGCCGCGGGCGGCGTCCGAGGGACGCGCCGTGCCCGCCGCCCGGGACGAGCCGGACGCCGCGTCCGGCGCCGCCCCCGAGCACGACGCGAGCAAAAAGGAGAAGGCCAGGGGAAGGCACGCGCGCAAGGACAACCTGGGTAAGGACGACTCGGGTAAGGACGACCTGCGCAAGGACGACCCGGGTAAGGACGACCCGCGCGGGGACGGCGGAAACGGTGGCGACGGCGAGCAGGCCGTGCCCGAGGCCGCCACCGCGCCCGAGGCCGGTGTCGGGCCCGAGGCCGCCACCGCGCCCGAGGTCGGCGAGCGGGCCGCGCGGCGCGACCCGCGCGACGGCGCCGGGACCGTCCGGCAGGGCGAGCTGATCCAGGCGCTGACCGCGCTCCGCGAGCGGCTCGGCGCGTTCGAGTTCGTCCTCGACCTGCCCGGCGCCGCCGACGCCAAGGAACTCCGCGACGAGCTGCGCGCCCAGATCGAGGACTACGTCCTCCCGCGCATCCAGGCGGCCGGCACCCCGCTGCTGGTGGTCCTCGGCGGATCGACCGGCGCGGGCAAGTCGACGCTGGTCAACACGCTCGTCGGGTCCCGCGTCAGCGCCACCGGCGTGCTGCGCCCCACCACCAGCAGCCCGATCCTGGTCTGCCACCCCGACCACGCCGACTGGTTCCTGGAGGGGCCGCTGCTGCCCGGCATGGGACGCGTCCGCGGCCCCGCGCCGGACGCCATCGCCGGCGACCAGCTCGTCGTCATCGCCAGCGACGCGCTGCCGCCCGGCCTCGCCCTCCTCGACAGCCCCGACTTCGACTCCGTCTTCGAGGACCACTACGAGTTCGCCACGAAGCTGATGGCGGCCGCCGACCTGTGGCTGTGCGTCACCACCGCCGCCCGGTACGCCGACGCGATGGTGTGGCAGATGATCGAGCGCGCGAAGGAGAACGGCGCCACGGTCGGCGTCGTCCTGTCGCGCGTCCCGCAGGGCGCCGCGGGCGCGGGCGCCGCCGAGGTCGTGGAGCACTTCGGCGAGATGCTGGACGAGCACGGCCTCGGCGACGCGCGGAGGTTCACCGTCCCCGAGACCCGCATCGAGGAGAGCCGCCTGCCGGAGGAGGCCGTCGCCGACGTCCGCGCCTGGCTCACCGGCGTCGCCGCCGACACCTCCGGCCGCGAGATCGTCGTCGGCGACACCCTCGCCGCCGTCCTGGACAGCATCCGCGACCGCGTCTCCGAGATCGGCGAGCACGTCGAGGCGCAGGCCGGGCAGCGCGCCGAACTGGCCCGCGCCGTCGAGACCGGCTACGGCACCGCCCTCGCCGAACTCGACGAGGCCACCCGCGACGGCTCCCTCCTGCGCGGCGAGGCGCTCGCCCGCTGGCAGGACTTCGCAGGGACGGGCGACCTGCTGCGCTCCCTGCACGTCCAGCGCGCGCGCAAGGGGCGCGGCTCCAACCGGCGGCGCCGCAGCCCCACCCGTGTGCGCGCGCTCAAGGCCGCCCTGCGCAGCAGCCTCGAATCGACGATCCTCGCGTCCGCCGAACGCGGCGCCGAGCACGTCCTGGCGCTGTGGCGCGAGCATCCGGAGGGCGGCCCCGTCGTGTCCGGCCCCGCCGCCGAGATCGGCACCGTCTCCCCGGAACTCGCCCGCCGCGTCACCCGGGCCGTCAGCGCCTGGCAGGACCACGTCCAGGAACTCATCCGCACCGAAGGCGTCACCAAGCGCTCGGTCGCGAAGCTGGTCTCGTTCGACACCGAGGCGGTCTCGCTCGTCCTGACCGTCGGGCTGCTCGGCCACGGCGCCGGGGACGACGAGGGCGGCGCCGTCCCGCAGCGCCTGCTCAAGGCCCTGTTCGGCGCCGAGTCCCTCCGCGGGATGGGCGCCAAGGCCCGCGCCGACCTGCGCAGCCGCATCGGGATGCTGTTCGACGAGGAGGCGATCCGGTTCGGGCAGGTCCTCGACACCGTCGGCATCCCCGACGAGACCGTCCCCGTCCAGCTGTACCAGGCCACCTACAACCTCGAGGTTGCCCGATGACGACATCGGCCGTCCCCGCGAACCCGCCGGCGGGCTCCCCGGCCGGCACCGGCCCGATCCCCGTTTCGCCCGACGCCGAGGCCGCCGGGGCCGCCGGGTCCGCCGCCGCGCCCGCCCTCACCGACCGCCTCGACGGCCTCGACCGGCTCGTCCAGGCGGGCACCGGACGGCTCGACCGGCCCCTCCTCGAGGAGGCGGGGGCCCTCCTCGACCGCGCCGGGCAGCGGCTCAAGCTGTCCGGGGAGCACACCGTCGTGACCCTCGCCGGCGGCACCGGCAGCGGCAAGTCGTCCCTGTTCAACGCCATCTGCGGCCTCGAACTGTCGCCCCCCGGCATGCGCCGCCCGATGACGTCCAAGGCGCACGCCTGCGTCTGGGGCCTCGACGGCGCCGGCCCGCTCCTCGACTGGCTCGACGTCGACAAGAAGCACCGCTTCGCCCGCGCCGGCGCCGCCGACCGCGCCGACGGCTCCCTCCAGGGCCTCGTCCTGCTCGACCTGCCCGACCACGACTCGATCCAGGCGATGCACCGCGCCGAGGTCGACCGGTTCGTCACCGTCGCCGACCTGCTCGTCTGGGTCGTCGACCCGCAGAAGTACGCCGACGCGTCCCTGCACCGCAACTACATCGTCCCGTTCGCCCGGCACACCGGCGTCACCCTCATCGTCCTCAACCAGGTCGACCGGCTCGGCCCCGCCGAGATCGACGACTGCGTCGCCGACCTGCGCCGCCTCCTCGAGGCCGAAGGGCTCGCCGACCCTCGCATCGTGACGTCGTCCGCCGTCGCCGAGGGCGGCGTGACGGGCTTCCGCGAGGTCCTCGTCGACACCGTCGCCGCCCGCCGCGCCCGCACCGAGCGGCTCGCCACCGACATCGACCGGATCGCCGAGCGCTTCGCCGAGCACCGCCTCGACGCCGAACCGCCGACCACGATCGACGACGGCCGCCGCGCCGAGCTCGTCCAGGCGTTCGGCGACGCCGCGGGCGCCCCCGCCGTCGCCGAGGCCATGGAGAGCGCCTACGAGCTGCGCGCCGCCGACTTCATCGACTGGCCCGTCACGACCCTGGTCACCCGCCTGCGCTCCGACCCGCTCCGCCGGATGCGCCTCACCGAGCTCCGCGAGGAGCTCCGCGGCGCCTTCACCGGCCCCGTCGGCGCCCAGCAGGGCGACGTGGACGTCGCGCTGCACGGCGTCGCCGAGGGCGTCGCCCCCGAACTGCCCGTGCACTGGGCCCGGTCCGTCCGGATGGCGGCCCGCTCCCGCGCCGCCGAGATCCCCGAAGCCCTCGGCGAATCCCTCCGCGCCGCCCTGCCGAGCTTCAACCAGGTGCCGCGCTGGTGGTGGCTGGTCAAGACCTGGCAGTACTTCCTCGCGCTCGTCGCGGCCCTCAGCGCCGTGTGGATCGCCGTCCTCGTCGGCTACGGCGCCATGGACGCCGACGCCCCCGGCCCCCTCGGCGACGCGGGCCTGATCCCCTACGTCGCCGTCCTGGCCCTGTGCACCCTCGGCATGGGCCGCCTCACCACCTCGGCCTGCCGCAACCTGGTGGCCCTCTCGTCCGCCAAGCACGGCGACAAGATGGAGGAGCACATGCGCGAGGGCATCGAGCGGGTCGCCCGGGAGAAGGTCATCGAGCCCGTCGAGGCCGACCTGCGCGCCTACGCCGACTTCCGCCGCGACGTGGACGTCGCCCTCGGCAAGGAGCCCGGGCGGGCGCCCGAAGGGGCGCCCGAGGGGGCGGGCCCGGCCGGGCCGCGCGCCGAGTAAGGGGTCGCCGCGCCCGGTTATCCACAGGCCGGCTTTTTTCTTCAAGGCGTCCCTCCGCCGCGTCATCGTGGGATCACGACGCGAAACCCGGAGGGCACCATGAACGAAGCGCACGTCACCGTCATCGGCTGGGCCGTCGCCGACCCCGCGTACGCGACCACGGCGGGCGGCGTCCCCTTCCTGTCACTGCGGATCGGCTGCACGCCCCGCCGCTACGACCGGGAGACCGGCGCGTGGGTCGATCAGGAGACCCAGTTCATGACCGCGATCTGCCGCCGCGCCCTCGCCGACAACGTCCAAGCGTCGGAGATCGGCCGCGGCACGCCCGTGGTCGTCACCGGCCGCCTGCGCGTCCGCCAGTACGAACGGGACGGCCAGTGGCGCACCACCGTCGACATCGAAGCGGCCACCCTGGGGCACGACCTCTCCCGGGGCACCGCCGAGTTCACCCCCATGCGAAGAGCGACCCTCACGGACCGGGAGCCCAGAGCCGCCTGACCACGGCCTACCCGCCCCAGCCGCCGAGCCCGCCTCGGGGGTGCGTGCCTTGGAGGGGGCGTGCCTTGGGATGCATCCCTTTGAGGGCGGGTGCCCCAGCCGCCGAGCGTGCCTTGGGGGTGGATGCCCTGGGGGGTGGGTGCCTTGGAGGGTGCGTCCCTTGGAGGGTGCGTGCCCTGGGGGCGCGTGCCAAGGGGGTGCGTCCCGTGAAGGCGCGTCCTGTGAAGGCGCGTCAATGGAGGCGCACCCATGGGAGCGCGTCCCACAGAGGCGCGTCATGGAGGTGAGGCATAGAGGGGAGGCATACGGGAGGGGGTGCCGCGGAGTGGCCGGGGCGGTCGCGGTCCGTACGGGGCCGGCGTCCGTCGGGGCGTCCGACGGCCGTGGGCGACTCGGTGAGCGCGAGATGTCAGATCCAGGAGACGCCGCGCATGATCCTTCCCCTTCGGGTGGATGTGGGCCGCGCGTTCCGCGGGGACCGCCGGCGGGTGCCCGCGAAGGTCAGCCGCATGTGCCCTACCGAAGGTACCTGTTTCACGCCCGTTCCGCACACCTTGCAACTATCGTGTTACACAACGTGATGCGTGTAAGGGGGAAGGATGACGGCAGTGCAGTCGTCAGCCGAGGACCGCGGTGGGGAACTGGCCCGCAGGCCCCGGCGCCGGGCGATCACGGGACGTCCGTCCCTGCTCGTGGTGTACGTGCCCGCGGTCGTCGGCATCCATGTGGCGCTCCTCGCGATGGGGCTGGTCACCGCCTCCTGGCGCGCCGACGACCTGGTGACGTTCGGGGCGCTGGTGGCCTGCGGGGCGGTGTGCATCGAGGCGACGCGCCGGCTCGGGATCCCGGCCGGGGTCGCGCGGGACCTGCTGTCCGCCTGGTGGCTGCCGGTGGCGCTGCTCCTGCCGCCGGTGTACGCGCTGCTGATGCCCGTCCCGCTGCAGGCACTGCTGCAGTTCCGGGTGCGGCGGACGCTCGTGTACCGGCGGGTGCTGGTGGCGTCGGCGCACGGCCTGGCGGGGGCCTGCGCGTCGGTCGTCTTCCACCAGGTGGTGCCGCATCCGCTCGCGGGCGCGGAGTGGGTGGTGGAGGCGTGCCCGAAGGTGGCGGCGGCGGTCGGCTGCGCGGCGCTGTTCACCGTGGTGAACGCGGCCCTGGTCGGGATCGCGGCGCACGCGGCCAACCCGCAGGGGCGCTGGCGCGACGTCCTCTGGACGCGCGAAAGCCTCCTGCTGGACGTGGTGGAGCTGTGCGTCGGCATGCTGGTGGCGGTGACCTCGGCGCTGACGCCGTGGATGCTGCTGCTGGCGCTGCCCCCGGTGATGCTGCTGCAGCGCAGCCTGATGCACCAGCAGTTGCAGGCCGCCGCCCGGACCGACGCCAAGACCGGCCTGCTGAACGCCGCGGCCTGGCAGCGGGAAGCCGATACCGAACTGTCCCGCGCCCAGCGGACGCACTCGGGGCTGGCCCTGCTCCTGATCGACATCGACCATTTCAAACGGGTCAACGACACCCACGGCCACCTGGTCGGCGACCAGGTCCTGGTGGGCGTCGCGAGCACGCTGTGCCACCAGCTCCGCGACTACGACGTCGTGGGCCGGTTCGGCGGCGAGGAGTTCGTGGTCCTGCTGCCCGGCGCCGACACGGTCGAGGCGTGCCGCGTGGCCGAACGGCTGCGGGGCCGCATCAAGCGGCTCGCGGTGCCCGCGGAGGACGGCACGGTGACGGTCACCGTGTCGATCGGCGTCGCGCTCTTCGACACCCACGGGGAGGATCTGATCGAGCTGCTCGCGACGGCCGACCTCGCGCTTTACCGCGCCAAGTCGTCCGGCCGCGACCGCGTCTGCCTTCCCGCCCTCGACGGCCCCCGGACCCCCGAAACCTGACCCGCCCCACCGGTATCCCGCTTCCGCCCCGCCGACTCAGCGGGCTGCGGCCGGTGGGGCGGGCTCGCGCACGCCCCCGTGCCCGCGGAGACGGTGTGGTGGAGATGTCCGGCGAGTGAGACCAAGCGGTGCCGCGGACCCTCTAGGCTTGAATATATGGCCGAGTACATCTACACGATGCAGCGTGTGCGCAAGGCACATGGCGACAAGGTCGTCCTGGACGACGTCACCCTGCATTTCCTTCCCGGCGCCAAGATCGGCGTCTTGGGGCCGAACGGCACCGGTAAGTCGACCCTGCTGCGGATGATGGCCGGTCTGGAACAGCCGTCGAACGGCGACGCGCGCCTCATGCCGGGCTTCACGGTCGGGATGCTGCAGCAGGAGCCGCCGCTCAACGAGGAGAAGACCGTTCTGGAGAACGTCCAGGAGGGCGTCGCCGAGACGAAGGCGATGCTCGACCGGTTCAACCAGATCGCCGAGGAGATGGCGACGGACTACTCCGACGAGCTCATGACGGAGATGGGCAAGCTGCAGGAGCAGCTCGACCACCGCAACGCCTGGGACCTCGACAGCCAGCTCGAGCAGGCGATGGACGCGCTGCGCTGCCCGCCGCCGGACGCCGACGTGACGACGCTGTCGGGCGGTGAGCGTCGCCGGGTCGCGCTGTGCAAGCTCCTGCTGGAGGCCCCCGACCTGCTGCTGCTGGACGAGCCCACCAACCACCTGGACGCCGAGAGCGTGCAGTGGCTCGAGCAGTTCCTCGCGAAGTACGAGGGCACCGTCCTCGCCGTCACCCACGACCGGTACTTCCTGGACAACGTCGCGACCTGGATCCTGGAGCTCGACCGGGGCCGCTGCTACCCGTACGAGGGCAACTACTCCGTCTACCTGGAGAAGAAGCAGGAGCGGCTCAAGGTCGAGGGCAACAAGGACGCCAAGCGCAAGAAGCGGCTCCAGGAGGAGCTGGAGTGGGTCCGCTCGAACCCGAAGGCGCGGCAGACGAAGAGCAAGGCGCGTCTGGAGCGGTACGAGGAGATGGCCGCGGAGGCCGCCAAGACCCGCAAGCTGGACTTCGAGGAGATCCAGATCCCGCCGGGTCCGCGGCTGGGCAACACGGTGATCGTGGCCGACAAGCTGACCAAGGGCTTCGGCGACCGGATCCTCATGGACGAGCTGTCGTTCAACCTCCCGCCGAACGGCATCGTCGGCGTCATCGGTCCGAACGGCGTCGGCAAGACCACGCTGTTCCGGATGATCGTCGGTGAGGAGAAGCCGGACGGCGGCGACCTGCGGCTCGGCGAGACCGTCCAGGTCTCCTACGTCGACCAGGGCCGCGGCGGCATCGACCCGAAGAAGACCGTGTGGGAGGTCGTGTCCGACGGGCTCGACCACATCAACGTCGGCCAGGTCGAGATGCCGTCCCGCGCGTACGTCGCGGCGTTCGGCTTCAAGGGCCCCGACCAGCAGAAGCCGTCGGGCGTCCTGTCGGGCGGCGAGCGCAACCGGCTGAACCTGGCGCTGACGCTGAAGCAGGGCGGTAACGTCCTGCTGCTGGACGAGCCGACCAACGACCTCGACACCGAGACCCTGTCGAGCCTGGAGAACGCGCTGCTGGAGTTCCCCGGCTGCGCCGTGATCACCTCGCACGACCGGTGGTTCCTGGACCGCATCGCCACGCACATCCTGGCGTGGGAGGGCGGTTCGAGCTGGTTCTGGTTCGAGGGCAACTTCGCCGACTACGAGAAGAACAAGATCGAGCGGCTCGGCGCCGACGCCGCGCGGCCGCACCGCGTCACGCACCGCAAGCTGACGCGCGACTAGCGGATCCCCGAACGGTCGCCGCCGCGCGTGCGCGCGGCGGCGACCGTTTTTGTCACGTCCCGCAGTACGGAGGCGCACCCGGCCGCCGGTAGCATCGGGCCGATCACATCAATTCCCCCAATGACCCCAGGCGAGGACATGACGGACAAGCCCGCGGCCGAGTACCGGCACGTCTACGAGTTCTACATCCGCTTCGGGGACATCGACTCCCAGGGGCACGTGAACAACGTCAAGTTCCTCGGGTACCTGGAAGACGCCCGCCTGGAGATGTTCCACGGCGACCCGGTGCGCAAGGGGGAGGAGCCCGTCCGCGGCATGGTGATCTCCCGGCACGAGATCGACTACCGGCTCCCGCTGCTGCCGACGGTCTACCCGATCCGGGTCGAGACGTGGGTGACCGAGGCCCGCGCGGCGTCGTTCAAGCTCGCCTACGAGGTCCGGGACGACGACCGCGTCTACGCCGCGGCCACGTCGACCCTCGTCGCGTTCGACGTCGAAGCCAACCGCCTGCGCCGGTTCACCCCCCACGAGCGCGAGTTCATCGGCCGCTACCTCGCCCCCGACGCCTGACCGACGACCCGGCCGGTCCGCGGACCGCCTGCCTGGCGTGTGCCACTGCCGTTGATCTCCGGTGCGGCGTGGGGCGCGCGGGCGTCGGCGTCCGGTCGTTCCAGGGCGCGGCGGTGTCGCGGGTGTCTTCTTTCCGCCCTTCCTAGGGAAAGTTCGATCGCCGTCCGCATGACACTGGGTGATCACGGATAAGTAACGAGCGGCGCAGGAATCCGTTTTTGCCCGGGTTTTCGCTCTAGTGTCGCGACGCAAATGTGGCGAACCCACGTGGAAAGGGACACAATGCGGCGCGTCTCACAAGGGGCGGTGGCGCTGCTGCTGGCGGCGGGGCTGGCCGGAACCGGCCTCACCTCCGCGCAGGCGGCGACCACGACGCAGGCCACGGCGCAGGCGGGCGACATCGCCGCCCGGCTCGACGCCGTCCCGGGCATGGAGGTGACGGAGAAGCCGTCGACGATCCCCGGGCAGCGGTGGTTCTGGCTCACCTACCGGCAGCCCGTCGACCACCGCAAGCCGTCGGGGCGGTGGTTCGAGCAGCGGATCATGCTCCAGCACGTCTCGACCGACCGGCCGACGGTCTTCTACACCAGCGGCTACCACACGCCCGAGACCATGTTCACGGCCGAGCCCACCGCGCTGGTGAACGGCAACCAGGTCTCGATGGAGTACCGGTACTTCAGCCCGTCGCGGCCGGAGCCGGCGGACTGGCGCAAGGACACGATCTGGCAGGCCGCGACCGACCAGCACCGCATCATCGAGGCCCTCGACCGGATCTACACCGGCCAGTGGATCACGACGGGCGCCAGCAAGGGCGGCATGACGGCCGTCTACCACAAGCGCTTCTACCCGGACGACGTGGACGGCAGCGTCGTGTACGTGGCGCCGAACGACGTGCGGAACCAGGACGACCGGGCCTACGACGCGTTCTTCGAGACGGTCGGGAGCCCGGAGTGCAACGCGCACGTGAAGGCGCTCGCCCGGGAGTTCCTCAAGCGGCGGCCGGCGATGCTCGAGCGGTTCGCGGCGGCCGCGAAGGAGAACGGCTGGACGTTCGAGATCCTGCGGACGCCCGACCGGGCGTTCGAGAACTCGGTGATGGACTT
Source organism: Actinomadura sp. WAC 06369 (assembly GCF_003947565.1). Classification (NCBI taxonomy): domain Bacteria; kingdom Bacillati; phylum Actinomycetota; class Actinomycetes; order Streptosporangiales; family Thermomonosporaceae; genus Actinomadura; species Actinomadura sp. WAC 06369. The sequence continues at coordinate 52,550 of NZ_QHJN01000012.1, forward strand.
CGAGTGGGCGTTCTGGCAGTACAGCTTCGAGTCCGACTGCGCGGACCTGCCCGCGGCGACCGCGTCGGACGACGAGATCTACGCGGCGCTCGACGCCGTGTCGGGCCTGTCGTTCTACACCGACCAGGGGCTCGAGCCGTACGTTCCGTACTACTACCAGGCGGGCACGCAGCTGGGGTGGCCGAAGCCGGAGTTCCGGAACCTGCGGCCGCTGCTGCGGCACGAGTCGAGCTACCGGCCGCGGACGTACGTGCCGCGCGACATCCCGATGCGGTTCGACCACGGCCGCGCGATGCGGGACATCGACCGGTGGGTGCGGGGAAACGCCGAGCACATGCTGTTCGTGTACGGCGAGAACGACCCGTGGGGCGCCGAGCCGTTCCGGCTGGGCAAGGGCGCGCGTGACTCCGACGTGTACGTGGCGCCCGGGCAGAACCACAGCGCGCGGCTGATCGCCCGGCTGCCCGCGGAGCAGCGCGCGGACGCCGAGTCGGACGTGCGGCGCTGGGCGGGCGTCCAGGACGAGCCGCGCACGCTGCGGACCGGCCCTGCGGCCGACGACCCGCTGCAGACGCAGCGGCCGCGGCTGTAGCCGTCCGTCCCGCGGCGGGGCGCTCCGGCGTCCCGCCGCGGGGCCGGCCGGGCAGCCGCCCGCCGCAAGGTGCGGCCTACGCCGTCACGTGGGTGCGTTCACCAGGGAGTTGGCGGCCATCGTGAAGTAGTTCCAGAGCATCTGCTCCAGCTCGGGGGGCAGCTCCAGCTCGTCCACGGCGACGCGCATGTGCCGCAGCCAGGCGTCGCGCTCCGCCTGCCCGATGACGAACGGGACGTGCCGCATCCGCAGCCGCGGGTGCCCGCGCCGCTCGCTGTAGGTGTTCGGGCCGCCCCAGTACTGGATCAGGAACAGCCGCAGCCGCTCCTCCGCGGGGCCGAGATCCTCCTCGGGGTAGAGGGCGCGCAGGTCCGGGTCCTCGGCCACGCCCTCGTAGAAGCGGCGGACCAGCCGGCGGAAGGTCTCCTCGCCGCCGACCGCCTCGTAGAAGGTCACCTTTTCCGTCATAGCGCGTCCCACCCTATGCGAGAGATCGCCTTTCCCGGCGCCGGTCCGGCACCGCGGTCACGGGGAGGCGGGGGTCGCGACGGCGACGCCCGCCTCGTCGAACGAGCGCTTGACGCGTTCCCGCAGCTCGCGGGCGACGTCGCCCTGCCGTCCGGGGGCGGTCTTGAGGACGACGCGGATGACGACGGCGTCCCCGGCGAGGGCCTGCACGCCCCAGACCGACGGCTCCTCCAGGACGAGGTCGCACCACGACGCGTCCGCCGCCAGCTCGTCCGCGGCGCCCTTCAGCAGCGCCTTCACCTTGTCGGTGTCCTCGTGGACGTCGACCGGGACGTCCAGGACGGCGCGGCCCCAGTTCTGCGACTCGTTGCCGACCTTCTTGATCTCGCCGTTCGGGACGTACCAGACGACGCCGTTGACGTCGCGCATCCGGGTGACCCGCAGCGTGACCGCCTCGACCGTCCCCTTGGCGGTGCCGACGTCGATGACGTCGCCGACGCCGTACTGGTCCTCGAGCAGCATGAACAGCCCGGCAAGGAGGTCCTTGACGATGTTCTGCGCGCCGAACCCGACGGCGACGCCGATGACGCTCGCGCTCGCCAGCACGGGCGTCAGGTCGAGCCCGAGCGAGCCGAGGATGCTGAACGCGGCCGTCCCGATGATGACGACGGACGCGATGGAGCGCAGCACCGACCCGAGCGTCTGCGCGCGCTGGGAGCGGCGCCGGTTGAGCAGGACCGGGCTGCCGGCGAACGCGGACCGCGACCGCTCCCGGGCGCGCTCCGTCATCGTGCCCTCCGCCATTCGGAGGGTCACCCGGGTGATCGCCCGGTGGGCGAGGTTCCGCAGGACGAGCGCGGCGGCGAACGTCACGACGACCCAGAACAGGGTGGTGAGCGGGCCGTCGAGCCAGGTCGCGTAGAAGCGGGTGAAGTCGGGGTTGTGGGAGACGTTCCAGACGATCCGGCACGCGGCGGACGGCGACCGGTCGCCGCACGCCGTCTCGGGGGACCCGGCCTGCGCCCAGGGAGGCGCGGCGGACGCGATCGAGGCGAGCGGCATGACGAACCCTCCCCGGCCAGTGTGGGTGTCGTGACACCTCGCCGTGGACGCGCGGCGGGCTCGATCTTGATCGTAGGGGACGGTCACGATCGGATCGCGCGCCGCGCCCGAAGTGTCACGGCAGGGGAAGCATCACGTCCTGGCCGGGGAGGGCCGGCTCGGCGAACGCGCCCCGCGTTCCGCGGCCACCGCGCCGTTCCGGCCGCGGCCCGCGGGGCGCGCCCGGTCTCAGCAGCGGCTCGGCGGCCGCTCTCCCGCGGGCACCGGCGCGCGGCGCTCGCACGCCGCCGGCTCCCGGTGCTCGCGGACGTCGGGGTGCTCGCGGACCGGCTCCCGGCCGGGCCCGCGGGCGTCGAGTGCGCGGTCGAGGGAGGTGTCGACGGGGAGGTCGCAGGCGGGGGCCAGCGGCTGCAGGACGTGCGCGAGCTTGCGCGCGGCGGCGTCCGGGTCGCCCACGCGGACCATCCGCTCGCCCCACGACCACCAGTAGTAGTGGTCGCGGCCGTCGGGGACCGGCGCGCAGGTGACGTCCTCGGCGAGGCTCGCGGCCGCCGGGTTCACCACCCGCAGGAACGCCGGCCCGGAGCGGGTCCGGACCACGCGCGCGACGAATCCGCGCGTGCCGAGCTCGCGCTCCAGCTCCTGCAGGTAGCCGACGCGTTCGTCGCTGCCCACCTTCGCACCCCTTCCTCCATCGCGGCGCCGCGGGGGTTCCCGCGCCGCGCCCCGGCCGCGCCCGTCGGTGGTCGACTCAGCGGATCCGGTCCGTTACTCCCGGCGAGAATTGCAATTCTCACACTGCCGGGTCAAGGGCCCGCGCGCACGCCGAAGTACAGAGGTTTCACCCGGTGGGAGAAGCTTCCCCTCCCTCGGAGGAAGAATCTCTACCCTGGGTGGCGAGGATCACCCCGAAGCCCTTCCTCTCGACGGGAAAAGCTTGGCCGGCCTTGCCCCCGGGGTTACGCTGCGTGCGCGAGAGATTATCTCTCGTGGCCAATTGGTAACCGGTCGCTGTGGCAGGGACGATCACCTCTCCCCGGGGTGACGACGAACGTGTCGGCAGGACGGTGAGGAGGCCGGAGGCGATGTCGGAACCCCCCCGGAAAGAGACGGACGTCGCGCGCCGGATCCGCGCGCACGGGCTCGCCCGCGGGCGCGGCCCCGCGCAGATCGCACGCGAGATCCACGAACAGTGCGCCCCGCTGTTCGGCACGAGCCGGATCAAGTCGCACCGGCTCTCCCACGGCGTCGCGCTCTCCGACATCGTCGCCCAGGTCAAAGCGCTGTACGAGATCGACGGCAAGCCGCTGCCCCGGCTGGGGGAGACGCTGCTGTCGGCTTACGAGAGCGGCTACAAACGACCCGGCCCCGAGTACCTCCACTACCTCTGCGCCGTCTACCGGGTGGAGCCCCACGAGCTGGACTACCAGGGTCCCTGCATCTGCGGCCGCGGCCACGCGGCCCGTGCCGGCGCCGCCGCCGCGGCGCCCCCGCCGCGCGCGCCCGAGCGGCCCGCGGCGGTCCGGGAACCCGACGGACGTCCGCTCGTCGGGGCGATCGTGCCCCGGGCCGGGGACGGTCCCCGGCCCGCCGCCAACGACCTCCGGGGCCCCGACCGCGCCGACGGCCCCCTGACCCTTGATGTGGGAGAGGAGGACATCGTGCTCCGCAGAACCCTTCTGCAGTTGCTGGCCGGAGCGGGCGTCACGCTCGACGGCCAGATCCTCGGGACGGTCGACAGCCTGCGACGCAAGATGGACGACACCCTCGTCGGCGCGACCGTTTCGCCGACCATGCTCGACCAGTGGGAGGAGACCACCTACGGCTACGGCCGCCAGTACCAGGCGACGCCGTCCCTGCGGATGCTGTGCGACGTGCTGCTGGACTTCAGCGAGGTGCGGCGCATGTGCGACCAGCGGCAGCCCGTGGAGCTCCAGGAACGGCTGTGCCGGATCGCGGCGCAGCTGTCCGGGCTGTCCGGGCTCATCATGATCAACCTGGGCGACCACCGGCTGGCCCGCTCGTTCTTCCGGACGGCGCGGACCGCCGCCGACGAGACCGGCGACCGGCAGCTCCGCGCCTGGGTGACGGTCCGGGAGTCGCTCGTCCCGATGTACTACGGCGACCCCCGCGAGGCCCTGCACCTCGCGCGCAAGGCGCAGGACCTCGCCGGCCGCACCCCGGGGGTGGCCGCCGCGATGGCGCCCGCCGTGGAGGCCCGCGCGCTGGGCATGCTGGCGATGCGCGGCCGGGGCGACGCCGCGCCGAGCGCCCGCCGCGCCCTGGTGCGCGGACGCTCGGTGTTCGACCAGCTGTCCAAGTCCGACACCGGCGACCTGGTGTTCGGCTTCACCGACCGGCAGATGGCGTTCTACGAGGGCGACACCTTCACCAGCCTCGGCGACCACAAGAGCGGCGACGAGGTGCTCAGCCACGCCCTCACCCTGTACGAGCCCACCGACCGCGTCGACCGGACGCTCGTCCGCCTCGACCGCGCCACCTGCAGGCTGCACGCCGGCGAGCCGGAGGCGGCCCTCGCCGCCGGGCAGGAAGCCATCCTCGACCTGCCCGCCGACCACCGGTCCGACATCCTCGTGCACCGCGCGCGGCAGATCGGCGCGGCCGTCGCCGCCAAGCACGGCTCCGACGCCCCCGGGCTGCAGGACTTCTACGAGGCGCTGTCCGGCCCGTGGGTGACGAGCCCCGCGCAGGAGACCCCGTCCGTCCCGCCGGCCGAACAGGTCTGACGCCGGCATGACGACCTCGGAAGACGCCCCCTGGCAGGGCGCCCGCACCCTCGTCCGCCTCGCGGACGAGCCCCCCGAATGGCGGTTCGGCGAACTGCGCCTGCGCCGCTACCGCGCCGCCGACCACGGCGTCGTCCTCGCGCTGCACCGCGAAGGGCTCGCCCAGGTCGGGCTGCGCCCCGGCGACGGCGTGTACTACGACCACGACTTCTTCCGGATGGAGGACATCTACCTCCGCAACGACGGCGAGTTCCTCGTCGGCGAGGCCGGCGGGGGCATCGTCGCCATGGGCGGCCTGCGCCGCGCCGACCTCGTCCCCGGCGGGCACGCGCGCGCCTTCGGCGGCTTCTCGCTCGGCGGCGCCGGCCTCGACGCCGTGGAGATGGTGCGGCTGCGGGTGCTGCCCGCGGTGCAGCGCCGCGGCTACGGCGCCGCCGTCGTCACCGCCCTCGAGCAGCGCGCCGCCGAACTCGGCTACCGGGTCCTGCGCGCCGACACGACCGAACTCCAGGAACCCGCGCTCGCCCTCTACCGCCGCTTCGGCTGGACGGAGAAGCGCCGCGAGAGGATCGGCGGCATCGTCAACATCTACATCGAGAAACCGCTGCGCTGAGCGGACGGGTCGCCGTCGTAGACGAGCAGGCCGTCGCCGCGCAGCCGCGCGCCCGGCGTGGGCGGATGCTCGGTGAGGCGCCCGTCGTGCGCGAGATGCAGGACGGGACGGCCGCGCGCCAGGACCGCGAAGTCGGCGATGAGGCGCCGGTGGCACCGCCACCACACCGACTCGCCGCACATGACGGCCGTCCGGTCCCGCTCCGCCTCGCGCAGCAGGCCGTCCATGGCGGCGAGGAAGTCCGGGTCGCGGGTGTGCCCGGCGTAGCCGCGGAAGGAGGCGTTGCGCCAGAACGTGTCGGGGGAGTCGGGCGCGGCCCGGCGGAAGCCGCCGAGCCGCTTCTCCCAGCGGTACCGGACGCCCGCGTCCGGGAGCCACGCGGACAGCGCGTCGCGCCGCACGTCCGGGTTGCGGCGGCTGCCCGGCGCCGTTCGCACGTCCACGACGGCGCGCACGCCCGCGCCGTCCAGGAGCCGGGCCAGCTCGTCGCGCCCGGCCGTCCCGTGCCCGAACGTCAGGAGGGGTGGTGCCGCCATCACCGGCCGTTTACCCGGTGAGGGCGGCTCCTACCGCCCGAGATCGAGTCCGGTCTGGGCCGCCATGAACGACAGGGTGTCGGTCGTCAGGTCCACCGAGCGGGACACCGACCGGGCGGAGTGCCCGACCTCCGACTCGTTCCGCAGCAGGATCGGGGCGTCGGACGCGGTCGCGTGCTGCAGGGCCGCGCACAGCTTGCGGGCGTGCAGCGGGTCGACGCGGGTGTCGCTGCCGAACGTCGTGAACAGCGTCGCCGGGTAGGCGGTGCCCGGACGGACGCGGTGGTACGGCGAGTAGCCGATCAGCCAGCCGAACTCCTCCGGGTCGTCCGCCGTCCCGTACTCGTCGTTCCACGTCTGGCCGAGGCCGAACCGCTCGTACCGCACCATGTCGAGGAGGGGCGCCGAGCACACGACGGCGCGGTAGAGGTCCGGACGCTGCGTCAGCGCGGCCCCGACGAGCAGGCCGCCGTTCGACCCGCCGGAGATCGCCAGCCGGTCGCTCGCGGTGAGCCCGTCGGCGATGAGCTTCTCGGCGGCGGCGTGGAAGTCGTCGAAGACGTTCTGCTTGCGCTCCCGCATGCCCGCGCGGTGCCACTCCTCGCCCTCCTCGGAGCCGCCGCGCAGGTTCGCGATCGCGTAGACGCCGCCCGCCTCCACCCAGGCCAGGATGCTCGCCGAGTACGCCGGGGTGAGCGAGATGTTGAACCCGCCGTACCCGTACAGGATCGCCGGGCGCGGCCCCGGCGCGTCCGGGCCCGACCCGGGCCCCGACATGACGAGCATCCGTACGTCCGTGCCGTCCCGCGACGTGTAGACGACCTGGCGGGTCTCGATCTCCGGCACCTCGACGCGGCCGGGCGCGCTCGCCCACGTGGTCGTCTCGCCGGTGCGCGCGTCGTAGCGCAGGACGGAGGAGGGGGTGACGTTGTCGGTGTAGCCGAACCACGCCTCGTGCCCGCCCTCGGGCCGCTCGACGATCCCGCCGATCGAGCCGAGACCCGGCACGGGCACCTCCCCGAGCCGCTCCCCGGTCTCCAGGTCGTGCACGGTGATCTCGCTGATCGCGTGCCGCGTCCAGCCGACGAGGAGCCGGGGGCGCTCCAGCCCGTCGAGGATCGCGAAGTCGCTCAGGACGGCCTCGGGGTCCTCGGGGACCAGGTCCGTCCACGTGTCGGGCGACGGGTCCGCCGGGTCGGCGACGCACAGCCGCCCGCGCGGCGCGTCCCGGTCCGTGAAGACGTACGCGCGCCCGTCCCGCCCGACGTGCAGGCCCGTCTCGGCGTCCACGCCCTCCTGGACGGCGCGCAGCTCGGGCCGCTCGGGCGGGGACGCGGACAGGTCGGCGATCCACAGGTCGTTGCGGGGCGCGGTGCCCTGCGAGGACGAGATCGTGAGCCAGCGGCCGTCGCGGCTGACGCCGACGCCGTAGTAGTTCGTCTTGTCGCGGCCCTCACCGAAGATCAGGACGTCGTCGGTGTCGGGCTCCGTGCCGACGCGGTGCAGGTAGACGCGCCGGTGGTACTGCTCCTCGCCCTCGGGGACGTCCCGGGCGTGCAGCCGCCGCGTGTAGTAGTACGCCTCGCCGCCGGGCAGCCACGCGACGGCCGAGTAGCGGGCGCGGTCGATCGGCCCCTCGATCGTCTCGCCGGTCGCGACGTCCATCACGTACAGCAGCGACTCCTCGTCGCCGCCGTGGGAGATCTTGTAGGCGAGGCGGCGGCCCTCCTTGTCGGGCTGCCAGCCGTCGAGGGTGGTGGTGCCGTCCGGGTCGAGCGCGATCGGGTCGACGAGGACCCGCTCGGCGCCGTCCGGGTCCACCGTGTAGAGGACGGGGTGCTCCTGGTCGGCGGTGCGCCGGGTGAAGAACCGCCGGTCGCCGCGCCAGATCGGGGCGCCGACGCTGCCGGCGCCGAGCAGCTCGCGCAACCGCCGCCGCAGCCGGTCCCGCCCGGGGAGGTCGTCGACGACCTTGTGGAACAGGGCGTCCTGGGCGGCGAGCCAGTCGCGGGTGTCGCCGGAGTCGGCGTCCTCCAGCCAGCGGTACGGGTCCGCGACCCGGTGTCCGTGGATCTCCTCGACGATGTCCTGGCGCTGCGCGGGCGGATAGGGCGTCATGGAAGGCACTTTATTGGCCGCGGGAGACCGCTCGCCCCGCGCCGCTCCGGTCGGACGAAGTGGGCTTTTGCGTTCGATCTGACCCACTGATGGGAATTATTGGGGTAGCCGAACGGGCCTCCCACAGGCCACACTGATGGAGTCGGTTCGCCCCCGAGGAGGTCCTCATGGCGGGTTCACAGGTGCCGGAGAAGATATTCCGGCCTCGGTGGGACGTGCGTGCAGCCGCGCCCGCCGAGGCGACACCGAACGCGACGGAGGCCGTCTGATGCGGCAGGTCCTCCTCCTGAACGCGACGTACGAACCGCTCACGACGCTCCCGCTCCGCCGGGCGGTCTGCCTCGTGCTCCGGGAGAAGGCCGAGATCGTCCATCACGACGTCGGCGGCGCGGTGCTGCACTCGGCCACGATGGCCGTCGAGGTGCCGTCCGTCATCCGGCTCCGCCGCTACGTGCGGATCCCGTTCCGCACCCGCGTCCCGCTGACCCGCGCCGCCCTGATGCGGCGCGACAACTTCCGCTGCGTCTACTGCGGGCGCCGCGCCGAGACGATCGACCACGTCCACCCCCGCAGCCGCGGCGGCGCCCACTCGTGGGAGAACTGCGTCGCGTCCTGCACGACGTGCAACCACCGCAAGGCCGACCGCCTGCTCGACGAGCTGGGCTGGACCCTCCCGGTCACGCCGGGCGTCCCGCGCGGCGCGCACTGGCGGCTGATCGGCATCGTCCACGACGGCGACCCCCAGTGGGCCCCGTACGTGACCGAGCCCGCCGCCTGACCGGGATCGGCGTGGCCGGAACGGGCGGCCGAGCCTATATTTGAGGCGTGCCACGTTATGACTACCGCTGCCGCGCCTGCGGGTCGACCTTCGAGGTCTCCCGGCCGATGATCAACGCGTCCGACCCGGCGCCGTGCCCGGACGGGCACGACGACACGGTCAAGCTGCTGTCCACGGTCGCCGTGACCGGTTCGTCCCGCGGCGGCGCTCCGCAGCCCCCGCCGTCCGCCGGTGGCGGCGGCGGTTGCTGCGGCGGAGGCTGCTGCTCCTGACGGCCCGCCCGACGCCCCGCCCGACGACGACCCGCCGGGCGGGTCAACGGGCCTGCGCGGCGCGCATGGCGCGGCCCGTGGCGGCGGCGTCGTACCCCGGCGGGACGCCCTGCAGCAGCACGGCCGTGCCCGGGATGTTGTCGGTGCGCATCCGGACGATCGCCTGGTAGGCGTCCGACGCGAACCAGGCGCGGGCGTTCTCCATGTCGGGGAACTCGATGAGGACGTACCCGCCCTCGAACGGGCCCTCCATCACCTCGGGGTCCGTGCCGTGCACGAGGAAGCGGCCGCCGAACGGGTCCATCGTGTCCTGGATCCGCTCGATGTAGGTGAAGACGTCGTCGTGCAGGGGCGGCTGCGGGCGCAGGTGGGCGAGCGCGTACGCGGTCATGGCGGTCTCCCTGGGCGGTGGTGCCGGGGCCCCGGTCGGCGGCCCCGGCCTTGCGTGCTCCACTCTGCCCGGGGAGGGGTAAGGCGGTCGATTACCTGTCAGGTCATGCCCGCTGCTCGAGCTGCGAGACGTCCCGCGCGGCGCCGGTGGAGGCCGAGGTGGCCATCGCGGCGTAGGCGCGCAGCGCGGCGCTGACGGGGCGCTGCCGGTCGCGGGGCCGGTAGCCGCCGAGGTCGGCCAGCAGCTTCTCGCGCCGGATCTCCAGCTCGTCCTCCGGGACGTCCAGCTCCAGGACGCGGTTCGGGATGTCGATGACGACGCGGTCGCCGTCCTCGACGAGGGCGATGATCCCGCCGCCCGCGGCCTCGGGGGACGCGTGCCCGATGGACAGCCCGGACGTCCCGCCGGAGAACCGGCCGTCGGTGATCAGCGCGCACGCCTTGCCGAGCCCGCGGCCCTTGAGGAAGCTCGTCGGGTACAGCATCTCCTGCATGCCGGGGCCGCCGCGGGGCCCCTCGTAGCGGATGACGACGACGTCGCCGGGCTTCACCTTGCCCGCGAGGATGCCCTCGGACGCCTCGTCCTGGCTCTCGAACACGACGGCCGGGCCGGAGAACGTCCAGAGCTCCTCCTCGACGCCCGCGGTCTTGACGATCGCGCCGTCGGGGGCGATGTTGCCGCGCAGGACGGCGAGCCCGCCGTCGGCGGTGTAGGCGTGCTCGGCGTCGCGGATGCAGCCCTCGGCGCGGTCGAGGTCGAGGTCCTTCCAGCGGTTGCTCTGGCTGAACGCGGACGTGCTGCGGACGCCGCCGGGGGCCGCGTGGAACAGCTCGACGGCCTCGGGCAGGACGTCGGGGGAGCGGACGTCCCACTGGGCGACGAACTCGGCGACGGACGCGCTGTGGATCGAGTGCGCGCCGGAGTTCAGCAGCCCGGCGCGGTGCAGCTCGCCGAGCAGCGCGGGGATGCCGCCGGCGCGGTGGCAGTCCTCGACGTGGTAGGTGGCCAGCGTGGGGGCCAGCTTGCACAGGCACGGGACGCGGCGGGAGACGGCGTCGATGTCGTCGAGGCCGAAGTCGACGCCGGCCTCGGTGGCGGCGGCGAGCAGGTGCAGGATCGTGTTGGTGGAGCCGCCCATGGCGACGTCCAGCACCATCGCGTTCTCGAACGCCTCCCACGTCGCGATGTTCAGCGGCAGGACGGACTCGTCGTCGCCCTCGTAGTACCGCTGGGCGATCTCGACGACGGTGCGCCCGGCCTTCTCGTAGAGGGCGCGGCGGGCGGTGTGGGTGGCGAGGACGGTGCCGTTGCCGGGCAGCGCGAGGCCGATCGCCTCGGTGAGGCAGTTCATCGAGTTGGCGGTGAACATGCCGGAGCAGGACCCGCAGGTGGGGCAGGCGCTCTCCTCCATCGCGGCGAGCTTGTCGTCGGCGACGGACGCGTCGGCGGAGGCGATCATCGGGTCGATGAGGTCGAGCTTGTTGCCGTCCATGACGCCCTCGACGGGCTTGCCGGCCTCCATCGGGCCGCCGGAGACGAACACCGTCGGGATGTTGAGCCGCATCGCGGCCAGCAGCATCCCCGGGGTGATCTTGTCGCAGTTGGAGACGCAGACGAGGGCGTCGGCGCAGTGCGCGTTGACCATGTACTCGACGGCGTCGGCGATCAGCTCGCGGGACGGCAGCGAGTACAGCATGCCGCCGTGGCCCATCGCGATGCCGTCGTCCACGGCGATGGTGTTGAACTCGCGGGGGACGCCGCCGGCCTCCTTGACGGCGCCGGCGACGACCTTGCCGACCTCGTCGAGGTGGACGTGGCCGGGCACGAACTGGGTGAAGCTGTTGGCGACCGCGACGATGGGCTTGCCGAAGTCCTCGCGCTCGACGCCGCTGGCCCGCATGAGCGCGCGGGCGCCCGCCATGTTCCTGCCGTGGGTGACCGTGCGTGACCTGAGCGGGGGCATCGTGACCTCTCTGACCTGTGACGTGCGCGAGCCCGGGTGCGCGCCGCGCCGGGGTCGGCGGGGCGGGCGATCGTCGCCCGGGTATCGCGTTGTGTGTGCCGGGACGCTCGCAGCGGCGGATCGCGGCGCTGCCGCCGGCTCAGCGGAGGTCGCGCCCGGGCCGGCCTTTCCAGGTCCCCGATGGTATCAACGCGCGGCGGGCGCGCGAATTCCCGGGACGGCGCGGCCGGCCCGGTGATCTGTGCGAAAAGGTGCGGAGAGGTGCGGCACCTCGGGCGGTCGAGGTGCCGCGTGTCGCATCGGGGTTCAGACGGGGTACTTGGGCGGCAGCGCCTTCTCGGCCGCCTGGAAGATCCGCTGGACGTCGATGTCGGTGAGGATCTTCGGCCGGCGGCGCAGGTAGGCGCGCGCCCGGTTGCCCGCGTAGACGTCCACGTCCCGCACCCGCATGACCTTCCACGGGATGGACGGCCCGTAGATCGCCACGGAGGGCTGGACGGGGACCTCGAAGCCGACCCGGCCGGCGAGGATCTTGCTGGCCTGCTCGGCCTCCCAGCGGGCCTCGTCGAGCCGGTCCTTCTTGTTGACGGGGCCGTGGAACAGCTTCAGGTGGGACAGGGTGCGCACGGGGAGGCGCTTGTCCCACTTCTCGGAGTCGATCGCGTAGACGCCGCTCGGCCCGATGACCAGGTGGTCGATCCGGCCGTCGCTGACGCCGTCCTTGTCGTGCGGCACCGCGCGGGCGTGCAGCACGAGGTAGCCGCGGCGCTCCAGCGCCTTCAGCTGCTTCTCGGTGCGGCGTTCGGCGGCCGAGGACTTCTGCCACGCCGGGACGCTCGAGCTCTTGCGGGTCACCCGGACGACGTCCGCGATGACCGCCAGGACGGCGAGCGTGAAGCCGGCGCGCAGGTCGACCAGGACCCAGCCGACGGCGAGGGCGGCGACGGCCGCGGCGCCGCGGACGAGCCAGCGGCGGGCGCGGGGGTCGCCCAGCAGCCCGTCGAGGGCCGCGGCGCGCCCGTCCGCGCGTTCGGGCGCCGACTCCTCTCCGTGGTCGTCGAAGCGGTCGTCACCGAGGTCGTCGGCGCGGCCGCCCGGGGGGTCGTCCGGCCGGTGGTTCAGGGGAGGTTCACGCTGGTCACGCCTCTCTTCGGGTTCGGGCCCGGGACGCACCCGGGCCTCCTGTCCGTCGCCCCGCTCCGTGATCGCCATGAGTGACGCTCCGTATTCCTTTCCGATCGGGGGCATGATCCTCCGTGCGCAGAGTAATCAGTCGTGCCGGGGTCGAACCAGTCATCGGGGGTGAACAGTTTTGTCCCCGGTCGTGAGTGATTCACTGACGCGCCCGGTGGGTAGGGTGGTAATTCACCATCCTTCCGTCCCGGGGCGTCCGCCGTCGCGGAGGGCCGTCTCCCGTTGATGCCCGCGCACGGGACGTCTACGGTTCCTTTTCGTGACACATCCCCATGACCTCGGCGTCAGGGAGACGGCCGCGGCCGTCCGGGCCCGAGAGCTTTCCCCGGTCGAACTCGCCGACCACTACCTCGAGCGCATCGAACGCCTGAACCCGCGGGTCGGGGCGTTCGTGACGGTGACCGCGGACCTCGCGCGCGAGCAGGCGCGCGAGGCCGAGAAGGCGGTGCTGGACGCCGCCGACCCGGCGGAGCTGCCGCCGCTCCTCGGCGTCCCGATCCCGATCAAGGACCTGAACCTGGTGGAGGGCGTCCGGACGACGTTCGGCTCGTCCGCCTTCGCCGACCTGAAGGGCTTCGCGGACGACTCGGTCGTGCGGCTGCTGCGCGAGGCGGGGGCGGTGATGCCCGGGAAGACGACGACGCCCGAGTTCGGCTTGCCCTGCTACACCGAGAGCGCGGTGGCCCCGGCGGCCCGCACCCCGTGGGACCTGTCGCGGTCGGCGGGCGGGTCGAGCGGCGGCGCGGCGGCGGCCGTCGCGGCCGGGCTGGCCCCCGCGGCGCAGGGCAGCGACGGCGGCGGGTCGATCCGGATCCCGTCCAGCGCGTGCGGCCTGTTCGGCATCAAGCCGACGCGCGGCCGGATCTCGCAGGGGCCGATCAACGCGGACCTGTTCGGCCTGGCGACGAACGGGCCGATCGCGCGCGGCGTCCGGGACGCGGCGCTGCTGCTGGACGTCATGGCCGCGCCGATGTACGGGGACCTGTACCGGGCGCCGGCGGCCGACGGGACGTTCCTGTCGTTCGCGGACCGGCCGCCGGGGCGGCTGCGGATCGCGCGCAGCATTGAGTCCGCGGTGCCGGACGCGACCGTCCACCCCGACTGCGTCGCCGCCTACGAGGAGGCGACGGCGCTGCTGGTGGAGCTGGGGCACGAGGTCGTGGACCTCCCGCCGGTCGACGCGTCGGAGCTGCTGCCGCACTTCGAGACGCTGTGGGCGGCGATGGCGACGACGACGCCCGTCCCGCCGGAGAGCGAGCACCTGCTGCAGCCGCTGACGCGCTGGCTGCGGGAGCGCGGCGCGGCGATCACGGCGCCGGAGCTGCTCAACGCGCAGGCGACGCTCCAGGGCGCGTTCCGTCTCGCGCTGGAGATGATGGACGAGTACGACGCGATCCTGCACCCGACACTGGCGCAGCCCCCGGTGCCCGTGGGGTACTTCCACGACCAGGAGCCCGAGGAGAACTTCGCTCGGCAGACGCGCTTCACGCCCTTCTGCGCGATGTACAACCTCTCGGGGCAGCCCGCGGTGAACGTCCCGCTGCACTGGACCGACGAGGGCCTGCCCATCGGCGTCATGCTCGCGGGGCGGATCGGCGGCGAGGGCACGCTCATCTCCCTGTCGGCGCAGCTCGAGGAGGCGCGCCCCTGGGCCGGTCGCAAGCCGTCCGTCTGGAGCGAGTAAGACCGGGCGCGCGGCGGATGAGCCCGCGCGGACGGGGCAGTGGTACAGCGTGGTGGAAGAGGAACTCGCCGCGCTGGCGCGGCGGTACGGCGTCGCGACCCGCTACACCGACTGGCGGGGGCGCGAGACCGGCGTCTCGCCCGGCACCCTCGGCTCCGTCCTCGCGGCGCTCGGCGCGGACGTGTCGTCCCCGGCGGCGGTCCGGGAGGAGCTGGAGCGCGAGCGGGGGCGGGACCGGACGCGGCTGCTCCCGCCGGTCGTCGTCGCGCGCCGCGGCGCGGGCCCGCCGCGCCCGCCGGGCCGTCCGGACCTGGCCGTCGAGCTCGCGGACGGCACCGAGGTCCCGGTCGACGGCGACGTCCCGCTCGGCTGGCACCGGCTGCACGCGCGGCTGGGGGAGCGGCACGAGAGCGTCCCCTTCCTGATGGCCCCGAGCGCGCTCGCGCGTCCCGAGCGGGCGTGGGGCTTCACCGTGCAGCTGTACTCGGTGCGGTCGAGGGCGTCGTGGGGGGTCGGCGACCTGCACGACCTCGCCGACCTCGCGTCCTGGAGCGCCCGCGACCTCGGCGCGGGGTTCCTGCTCATCAACCCGCTGCACGCGACCGAGGCGGTCCCGCCGGTCGGCCCGTCGCCCTACTCGCCGATGAGCCGCCGCTTCGCCGCGCCGCTCTACCTGCGCGTCGAGGACCTCCCCGAGTACGCCGCGCTGCCCGCCGCCGACCGGGAGCGGCTGGACGCGCTCGGCGCGCCGCTGCGCCCGGACGGCGCCGCGGCCATCGACCGGCCCATCGATCGGAGCGCGGCCTGGGCGGCGAAGCTGCAGGCGCTCGAGTCGCTGTACCGGCTCCCGCGCGGCGCCGCCGAGCAGCGCGCGTTCGCGGAGTTCCGGGCCCGCGAGGGCGGCGCGCTCACCATGTTCGCGACCTGGTCGGCGCTCGCGGAGAAGCACGGCCCGGACTGGCGGGCCTGGCCCGCCGAGCTGCGCGACGCCGGGAGCCGGGCCGTCGCCGCCGAGGCCGCGCGGCTCGCCGGCCGCGTCGAGTTCCACGCGTGGCTGCAGTGGCGCCTGGACGGGCAGCTCGCGGCGGCGCAGGCGGCGGCGCGGGACGCCGGCATGCCGATCGGGATCGTGCACGACCTGGCGGTGGGCGTCGCGCACGGCGGCGCCGACGGCTGGATGTACCGGGACCTGTTCGCGCCCGGCATGAGCGTCGGCGCGCCGCCCGACGAGTTCAACCAGCGCGGGCAGGACTGGGGGCAGCCGCCGTGGCACCCGCGCCGCCTCGCCGAGACCGCCTACGCGCCGTTCCGGGACATGCTCGCGGCGGCGTTCCGGCACGGCGGCGGGCTGCGCCTCGACCACGCCATGCAGGTGTCGCGGCTGTGGTGGGTGCCCGAGGGCGGCTCGGCGGCCGACGGCACGTACGTCCGCTACGACCGGGACGCGCTGCTCGGCTGCCTCGCCTGGGAGGCCGAGCGGGCGGGCGCCGTCGTGGTCGGCGAGGACCTCGGGACGGTCGAGCCGGAGGTGCGGGAGGCGCTCGCCGCGCACGGCGTCCTCGGGACGTCGCTGCTGTGGTTCGAGCGGGACGACCGGGGCCGGCCGAAGCCGGCGCGGCGCTGGCGGGAGCCGTCGCTGGCGACGGTCGGGACGCACGACATGCCGCCGGTCACCGGGTTCCTGCACGGCGACCACATCGACCTGCGCGACCGGCTCGGCCTGCTCGCCCGCCCCCGCGCCGAGGAGGAGGACGAGCACCGGGCGCGGCTCGCCGACTGGCTCGCGCTGCTGCACGCCGAGGGGCTGCTGTCCCCGCCGCCCGAGACGGTCCTGCGGGCGCTGGCCGAAGGGTCCGGCGACCACGACGAGGAGGTCGTCGCGGCGCTGCACGGCTTCCTCGCCCGCACGCCCGCCCGGCTCGTCGGCGTCTCGCTCGCCGACGCCGTCGGGGAGCGCCGCACCCAGAACCAGCCGGGCACGGTCGACGAGTACCCGAACTGGCGGGTCCCGCTGGCCGGCGCGGACGGGCGGCCCGTCCTGCTCGACGACCTGCCGTCCCGCCCGCTGCCGTCCGTCGACCCGGTGCGGCCGGCGGCGGGCGCGCGGCCCGCCGGCGGGGTCAGCCCAGGGTCGCCGTGATGCGCGCCGTGACGTCGCGCAGCAGGGTGTCCGGGACGATCGGCGCCGCGGCGATCGCGGAGAACAGCCCGGGCAGCCCGGGCAGCGGGTAGGGGTCGTCGTCGGCCGCGCCCATCGCGGCGGCCCCGAGCGGGCGGCGGCGCAGCGAGGTGCGGGCCCGGTCCCAGGCCGCCTGGACCTCCTCCGGCGACGGCACCCCGAAGCCGTGCCCGACGGGCGCGGCGTGCCGCAGCTTCACGAGGGCGCCGTCGGCGAAGTCGTTCGCCAGCCCGCAGCGTTCGGCGAGGCCGGCGCGGACGGCGCCGTCCAGCCGGGTCACGACCGTGCAGGGGGTGCGGCAGCGGGCGGCGCAGTCGCCGAGCGCGGACGCGACCTGGCTGTGCTGCCGGTCGAGGTAGGCGCGCCAGCCCGGCGGCGGCATCGTCGCGACCCGCAGCGCCCGCTCGCACGCGGACCGCTCGGGCCGCGTGTGGTCGCACTCGCGCGGCGCGTCCGGGTCGACCGGCACGCCCCACCGGCTGCCCTCGCCGCCGACGGCGGCGGCGAGCAGCGCCGGGTCGCCCGCGTGGCCGAGCACCGGCTCCCACGCCAGCATCGCCAGGTACTCGCCGGCGATGTGCACGGCGGCGACGAGCGCGGCCATCTCGCGGCGGTGCCAGCGCACCGCGATGACCTCCAGCAGCAGCGCGTACGCGGGCCGCAGGCTCGCGAGGGCGCCGCGCGGCCGCTCCCGGGGCGCCTGCGGCATGCGGCTGGCGCGCGCCCGGTCCAGCAGGTCGGGCGGGACGTCCCCGGCGGCCTCGGGCATCCCGAAGTCCTCGGCGTCCAGGTCGAGGACGCGCTGCCCGAACGCGCACAGCGCCGCCACCTCGCGGGTGCGGCCGTCGGCGGCGAGCGTGCCCGCGTCCAGCAGCGCCTCCAGGTCGCCGAACGCGTACCGGCGCGCCAGGGCGGTCAGGACGTCCCCTGCGGTCTCCATCCCGCCGGTTCCTCTCTTGTTGTTCGGGGGGCCGTGGCCGTGCGGGGACCCGCACGGCCACGGATGGGCCGTCAGGACGCCGAGGCGTCCTGCGCGCGCGCCCGCAGCGCACGCGCGACCCCGTCGCGTCCCTCGGACAGCAGCCGGACGAGCGCCGCCGGGGGCGCGTTCTCCTCGATGTACGCCTCGGTGCGGTCGATCGTGGACTGCTCGATCACCAGGAAGGGGTAGGCGCTCTCGGCGAACGTCTGCGACATGTCGCTGCTCCACTCCTTCCAGATGCGGCCGACCTCGGCGAAGTACCGGTCGGCGTACGGGACGAGCAGCCCGGCCTGGTCGGGCTCGACGAACCCGCCGAGCGTCGCGCGGTACACGGCGTTCGGCAGGTCGCCGGACACGATCCGCTCCCACGCGGCGGCCTTGGCCTCGGCGGTCGGGATCGCGGCCGCGCAGGCGGCGGCGTGCCGCTCGCCCGCCGCCGTCCGGTCCCGCCCGTGCTCGGCGTCGATCTCCTCCTGCCCGGCCCTGCCGGTGACGACGAGGCGGCGCAGCAGCGTCCAGCGCAGGTCGGTGTCGACGGTGAGGCCGTCGAGCTTCTCCGACCCGTCCAGCAGGCCCCGGACGGACGCCAGGTGCGCGTCGGTGATCGCGGAGCCGGCGAACGCCTGGACGTACGCGAGCTGGAAGTCCGATCCGGCCTCGGCCTCGCGGGCCAGCTCCCACAGCGCGTCGGCCATGAGCGTGAGGCCCTCGTCCCGCCACGCCGGGTCGGCGTACTGCTGGACGGCGAGGCGCGCCTGCCGCAGCAGCGTCTGGGTGACCGAGATGTCGGTGACGCCCCGGACGCCCTTCGCGACGAGCCGGACGTAGTCGCGCGTCGCCATCTCGGCGTCGCGCGTCATGTCCCACGCCGCCGACCAGCACAGCGCCCGCGGCAGGCCCTCCCTGATGTCGCCGATCCCGTCGATGAGGGTGCTCAGCGAACGGTCGTCGAGCCGCACCTTCGCGTAGGTGAGGTCGTCGTCGTTGACCAGCACGAGGTCGGGCCGCTCGTGCCCGACGAGCTGCGGCACCTCGGTGCGCGCCCCGACGACGTCGAGCTCGACGCGCTCGCGGCGGACGATGCCCTCGGGCGTCCGGTCGTACAGGCCGATCGCGACGCGGTGCGACCGCAGCGTCGGGTAGTCGGGCTTGGCCTCCTGCAGGACGGCGAACGACGTGAACTTCCCGTCGCCGTCGACCTCGTAGCGCGGCCGCAGCGTGTTGACGCCGGCGGTCTCCAGCCACTCCTTCGACCAGGCGCCGAGGTCGCTGCGCCCGGACGTCTCCTCCAGCGCGCCCAGCAGGTCGGTGAGGACCGTGTTGCCCCACGCGTGCCGGTCGAAGTAGCGGCGGACGCCCTCGAGGAAGTTGTCGCGGCCGACATAGGCCACGAGCTGCTTCAGGACGCTCGCGCCCTTCGCGTACGTGATGCCGTCGAAGTTCACCTCGACGGCCCGGATGTCGGGGATGTCGGCGGAGATCGGGTGCGTGGACGGGAGCTGGTCCTGCCGGTACGCCCACGCCTTCATCAGGTTCGCGAACGACGTCCACGACGTCGTCCACTTCGTGGCCTCCGACTGGCACAGCACGCTCATGTACGTCGCGAACGACTCGTTCAGCCACAGGTCGTCCCACCAGCGCATGGTGACCAGGTCGCCGAACCACATGTGCGCCATCTCGTGCAGGATCGTCTCGGCGCGCCGCTCGTAGGCCGCGTCGGTGACCCGCGACCGGAAGACGTAGTCCTCCAGGAAGGTCACGGCGCCCGCGTTCTCCATCGCGCCCGCGTTGAACTCGGGCACGAACAGCTGGTCGTACTTCGCGAACGGGTACGGGCGCCCGAAGACCTTCTCGAAGTACGCGAACCCCTGCCGGGTGACGTCGACGATCGCGGGGGCGTCCAGGTGCTCGGCCAGCGACGCCCGGCAGTACACGCCGAGCGGGACGACGGTGCCGTCCTCGCGCCGGTACTCGTCCCGCACCACGTGGTACGGCCCGGCGATCAGCGCGGTGATGTAGGTGGAGATCTGCGGCGTCGGCATGAAGTGCCAGACGCCGCCCTCCCGCTTCTCCGCCGCCTCGTTGGTGACGACCTCCCAGTCCTCGGGGGCGCGCACCGCGAACTCGAACGTCGCCTTGAGGTCGGGCTGGTCGAAGCAGGTGTACATGCGGTGCGCGTCGGCCGTCTCGAACTGCGAGTACAGGTAGACGCCGCCGTCCACGGGGTCCACGAACCGGTGCAGGCCCTCGCCCGACCGGGAGTAGGCGCAGTCGGCGACGACGCGGAGCTCGTTCTCGGCGGCCAGGCCGGGCAGGGGGAGGCGGCCCTTCTCCGCGTCGTAGGACGCGGGGTCCAGCGCGGTGCCGTTCAGCGTGGCCTCCCGCACGACCGCGCCGTGCAGGTCGACGAACGTGGACGCCCCCGGCTCGGCGCTCCCGAACCTGATCACGGTCGTGGAACCGAACCGCTCCTCACCGGTCGTGAGGTCCAGTTCGACCGCGTAGGACTCGACGGTGAGCAGCCGTGCCCGTTCCCGCGCCTCGTCGCGCGTGAGGTTGCCTGCCACATGAACTCCTCGGTCGGCTTATGGCTTGATCCCTCATGTCTACCAACAGGGCGGCCGACCCGTCGGGAGACAGGTCCTCCGCACGGAATTCCGGCCCGCCCCATCCCGGGGAAATGCGGACGGCCGGGGATGAGTTGTCGCTCTTGTAATCCGGACTAGGAGGAGACGTACATGACGCAGGAAGCCCGTACCCCGGTGGACTTCTGGTTCGACCCGCTGTGCCCCTGGGCGTGGATCACCTCCCGCTGGATCCTGGAGGTCGAGAAGCTGCGCCCGATCGACGTGCGCTGGCACGTGATGAGCCTGGCCGTCCTGAACGAGGACAAGGACATCCCCGAGGAGTACCGGAAGATGCTCGAGACGGCGTGGGGCCCGGTGCGGGTCTGCATCGCCGCCGAGCAGAAGCACGGCCCCGAGGTCCTGGGCCGGCTCTACACCGAGCTGGGGACGCGCCGCCACCACGACAAGCGCGAGTTCGGGCCGGAGGTCCTGGCGGAGGCCCTGACCGCCGCCGGGCTCGACCCGTCCCTCGCCGAGGCCGCCGACTCCGCGCAGTACGACGAGGCGCTGCGCGCGTCCCACCGGGACGGCATCGACCGCGTCGGCCAGGAGGTGGGCACCCCGGTCATCGAGGTCGAGGGCAGCGCGTTCTTCGGCCCGGTGGTGACGCCGATCCCGCGCGGCGAGGACGCGGTGAAGCTGTTCGACGGCGTGGTGGCCGTGGCGAGCACCCCGGGCTTCTTCGAGCTCAAGCGGACCCGGACCGAGGACCCGTCCTTCGAGTGACACGGTCCGCAGTTGCGAGGCTATTGCAACTGCAACCGTCGCGCCGCACACTGTCCCTGCTGTGGTCGCCAACGGCAGGGCGGTGAGGGATGCACGCACCGGACGGATTCATCGACGCGCCCGTCTCGATCGCGGCGGGCGCCGTCGCGGTCGCCGGGGTCGGGCTGGCGCTGCGCGGCGCCGCCCGCGAACTCGACGACCGGACGGCCCCGCTCGCGGGACTCACCGCGGCGTTCGTCTTCGCCGCGCAGATGCTGAACTTCCCGGTCGCGTCCGGGACCAGCGGGCATCTGCTCGGCGGGGCGCTCGCCGCGATCCTCGTCGGCCCGTGGGCGGGCGTCCTGTGCGTGGCGGTCGTCCTGCTGCTGCAGGCGCTGCTGTTCGCCGACGGCGGCCTCACCGCGCTCGGCGCCAACGTCATGACGATGTCGCTGGTCACGGTCGCGGTCGCGTACCCGCTGTTCCGCGCGCTCGTCCGGGTCCTGCCGAAGACGCGCCCGGCCGCGGCGGGGGCGGCGTTCGCCGCGGCGCTGGTGTCGGTGCCGGCGTCGGCCGTCGCGTTCACCGCGCTGTACGCGCTGGGCGGCACGACCGACGTCCCGATCGGGACGGTCGCGGGCGCGATGGTCGGCGTGCACGTCCTCATCGGCGTCGGCGAGGCGCTGATCACGGCGGCGACGGTGTCGAGCGTCCTCGCCGTCCGGCCCGACCTGGTGCACGGCGCCCGAGACCTGCGCAGACCGCCGGAACTGCGCGTACGGGGCGCGGGCGGCGCCGACCAAGCCGAGCCGTCGCAGGCGTGAGGGGGAGAGCCGTGCGGACCAAGTACTTCTTCGCCGGGTTCCTGATCGTGTCGCTGGTCCTGGCCGGGATCGTCAGCCACTACGCCAGCTCCAGCCCCGACGGCCTGGAGAAGGTCGCGGCGGACAAGGGCATCGCCGCACAGGAGGAGGAGCACGCGCTGGCCGGCTCCCCGCTCGGCGACTACGGCGTCGAGGGCGTCGACGACGGGCGGCTGTCCGGCGGGCTCGCCGGGCTGATCGGCGTCGGCCTCACCCTCGCGGCGGGCGGCGGGCTGTTCTGGGCGATCCGGCGGCGCGGCGGCGGCGAACCCGACGCGGAGCCCGCCGCCGGGGCCGGGACCGCGGCCCGGACGGACTAGTGGGCGCGGGCCACGCGCACCGGCTGTACCTGCCGGGCGACTCGCCGGTGCACCGGCTGCCGCCGCACTGCAAGCTCGTCGCGGTCCTGGCGTTCGTCCTGCTGGCCGTGGCGACGCCGCGCGAGCGGATGTGGGCGTTCGGCGGGTACGCGCTGCTGCTCGCGGCGGTCGCGCTCACCGCCCGGGTGCCGTTCGGGACGGTCGCGCGGCGCGTCGTCATCGAGGTGCCGTTCGTCGCGTTCGCGCTGCTCCTGCCGTTCGTCGCGGACGGCGAGAAGGTCGCGGTGCTCGGGCTGCGGCTGAGCGGGGACGGGCTGTGGGGCGCGTGGAACATCCTCGCGAAGGGCACCCTCGGCGTGGTCGCGTCCGTCCTGCTGGCCGCCACCACCGAGCCGCGCATGCTGCTGCTCGGCCTCGAACGGCTCCGCGTGCCGCGCCTCATCGTGCAGATCGCCGGGTTCATGCTGCGGTACGCCGACGTCGTGGCCGCCGAACTCGGCCGGATGCGGACGGCGCGCGCGTCCCGCGGATTCGAGGCGCGCGGCGTCCGCGCCACGGGCGTCCTCGCGAAGTCGCTGGGCGCGCTGTTCCTGCGCTCGTACGAGCGCGGCGAGCGCGTGCACCTGGCGATGGTGAGCCGCGGGTACGACGGCCGCATGCCGGTGCTGCACGACATCGGCGCGACGCCCCGGCAGTGGACGGCCGCCGCCGCCCTGCCGCTCGCCGCGTCCCTGGTGACGCTGACCGCCTGGATGGGCCCATGACCCCTTCGCTGGACGTCCGCGGACTCGCCTACGCCTACCCGGACGGGACGCAGGCGCTCTTCGGCGTCGACCTGACGATCGGCCGCGGCGAGCGGGTCGCGCTGCTCGGGCCGAACGGCGCGGGCAAGACGACGCTCGTCCTGCACCTGAACGGCATCCTGCACGGCGGCGCGGGCGGGGTGCGGGTCGGCGGGCTCGCCGTCGACCCGGGCGACCGCGCGGCGCTGCGGGAGGTGCGGCGCCGCGTCGGCATCGTGTTCCAGGACCCCGACGACCAGCTGTTCATGCCGACGGTCCGCGAGGACGTCGCGTTCGGCCCCGCCAACCTGGGGCTGCGCGGCGCCGAGCTGGACGCGCGCGTCCGGTCCGCGCTCGACCGGGTGGGGATGGCGCACGCCGCGGACCGCCCGCCGCAGCACCTGTCCTTCGGGCAGCGCCGCCGCGTCGCGGTCGCGACCGTCCTGGCGATGGAGCCGGAGATCCTCGTGCTGGACGAGCCGTCGTCCAACCTCGACCCGGCGAGCCGCCGCGAGCTGGCCGAGATCCTGCTCGGCCTCGACGTGACCGTCCTGATGGTGACGCACGACCTGCCGTACGCGGCCGAGCTGTGCCCGCGCTCGGTGGTGCTGTCCGGCGGGGTGATCGCCGCCGACGCCCCCACCCCGGACCTGCTCGCCGACGCGGACCTGCTCCGCGCGCACCGGCTCGAGCTGCCCTTCGGGTTCGACCCCGCCGCCGCGCGCCGCTGAGCCGCCGCTGAGCCGCCGCTGAGCCGCCGCTCTCCCGCCCGCCGGCCCTCCCGCGCCGGGCGTCGGCCCTTCCGGCCTTCTCGGCCGTTCCGCTTGCCTGACGCGCCCGCCTCCGCCAGACTCGTGGTTCCGGAAGTGGCAATGATTTTCATATCCGAAACGGGGGCATTTCACCGTGAAGGTTGCGTTCGTCGGCAAAGGCGGCAGCGGCAAGACCACCCTGTCGTCGCTCTTCGTCCGGCACCTGGCGGGCCGCGGGCTGCCGGTGGTCGCCATCGACGCCGACATCAACCAGCACCTCGGCGCGGCGCTCGGCCTCGACGAGGACCGCGCCGCCAAGATCCCCGCGATGGGCGATCACCTCACCGAGATCAAGGAGTACCTGCGCGGGACGAACCCGCGCGTCTCGTCCGCGTCCGCCATGGTCAAGACGACGCCGCCCGGCGAGGGGTCGCGACTGCTCGCCTTCCGCGGCGACGACCCGGTCCACCGGCTGGCCGAGGAGGTGGACGCGGGCGCGGGCGGGGCCGCCGTCACGCTGCTCGCCACCGGCCCGTTCAACGACGACGACCTCGGCGTGGCCTGCTACCACTCCAAGACCGGGGCGGTCGAGCTGTACCTCAACCACCTCGTCGACGGGCCGGGCGAGTACGTCGTCGTGGACATGACCGCCGGGGCCGACACGTTCGCGTCCGGGCTCTTCACCCGGTTCGACCTGATGTTCCTCGTCGCCGAACCCACCCGCAAGGGCGTCGGCGTCTACCGGCAGTACACCGAGTACGCCCGCGACTACGACGTCGCCATCCGCGTCGTCGGCAACAAGGTGCAGACCGACGAGGACGTCGCCTACCTGCGCGAGCACGTCGGCGACGACCTGCTGACGTGGCTCGGCCAGTCCGCGTCCGTCCGCGCGCTGGAGCAGGGCCGCGCCGGCGTGGCGCTGGAGGAGGGCAACGAGGCCGCGCTGTCGCGGATGCGCGCCGAGGTCGACTCCCGTGTCAAGGACTGGGAGAAGTTCCGGCGGCAGGCCGTCGAGTTCCACGTGAAGAACGCCCGGAGCTGGGCGAGCCGCGCCGTCGGCGAGGACCTGGAGAACCAGGTGGACCCCGCGTTCCGGTTCCCGGAGCCGACCGACCTGCACACCGTCTGATCAAAATGCCCAGATTTGGGCGTTCTGTCGTGTACCCCGCGTGACTTAGGGCCTACCGGTGCGAGGGGCGGCGGCACTAACCTGCGCGCCATGACGACGCGGCGGATGGTGCTGACGGCCGGGGGCGCGGTGCTCCCGGTCATGCTGATCGCATTGCTCCTCGGCAACCAGTGGGCGGTCGACGGGCTCGGCGATGTGGGGGGTGAAGGCGGGCTGTGGCCGCTGGTGTACTGGCTCCAGCATCCGCAGTGGCGCCTCTACCCCGACGGGTCGTTCGAGAACTGGGGCTACGTCATCTCGCTGGACTTCGGCCTGCTCCTGTTCTTCGTGCTCCTCGCGGGCCTCGCCGCCGTGGGCGTCCGCGCCGTCGCCCCGGACCGCGGGATGCTCGGCGCGGTCGTCACGGGCTGGTGGGCGTGCGTCGTCGCCTCCGGCCTCGCGAGCATCGTCGTCGGGGTGCTGATCGGCCTGACGCTCGACCTCCCGCCGTCCAGCGGGAGCATCGTCTGGAACACGGTCGCGGGCGGCGCCGCCTTCGGATTCGCCTACGGCTGGATCGCGGGCCTCGGCGCCCTCGCCGGGTTCCACGTCGGCCGCGGGACGGGCGGGCAGGCGGCCGCGCAGCCGGGATACGCCCCGCAGGGCCACGGTCAGCAGGGTTACGGCCAGCAGTACGCCCCGCAGGGCCACGGCCAGCAGGGCTACGGCCAGCAGCAGCCCTACCCGGCGCAGCAGGGCGCGCCGGCGCAGCCGCCGCTCCCGCCCGTCCCCGGCCAGCCGCCCGTGCCGGGGCAGCCGCCCGTGCCGGGGCAGCAGCCGTACGTGCCGCCGCAGCATCCGGCGCACGTCCCGTACGTCCCGCCGCAGGGCGGGCCCCAGCAGCCCGCCTGGGGCGCCGCGCCGCAGCAGCCGCCCGCGCCCGAGCCGCCCGCGCAGCCGCCCGCGCCGGACGCCCCCACGCTCGACCCGCCGACGCAGGCGGACGACGAGAGCGGACCCGCCGAGCGGGCGCCCGCCGAGGGCGGCGACGCCGCCGCGGGGGACCTCGCCGACAAGACGATGCTCGACCACGAACCCGAGGGCGGCGACGACCGTCCGCGGCCGCCGTCCGCCTGATCCGGCGCCGCCGCCCCGCCCCGCCGCCCCGGGGACGAAGGACGGGCGCGGGCCTGCGAGAATCGGGCCCATGCGCGTCTTTCTTGGAACCGACCACGCCGGCTTCGAGCTCAAGGAGCACCTGGTCTCCTGGCTGAAGGAGAACGGGCACGAGCCCGTCGACTGCGGCGCGTTCGAGTACGACGCCGCCGACGACTACCCGCCGTTCGTCCTGCGGGCGGCGGAGCGGACGGCGGCGGAGCCGGGCACGTTCGGGATCGTCCTCGGCGGCTCCGGGAACGGCGAGGTCATGGCCGCGAACAAGGTGAAGGGCGTGCGGGCCGCGCTCGTCTGGAACGAGGACACCGCGGTCCTCGCCCGCGAGCACAACGACGCCAACGTCATCAGCATCGGCGCGCGCCAGCACGACGCCGCGACCGCCGCCCGCTTCGTCGAGCTGTTCCTCGCCACCGAGTACTCCAAGGAGTCGCGGCACACCCGCCGGATCGACATGCTGACGGCCTACGAGCGGACCGGCGCCGTCCCCGGCGCCTGAGGGGGCCCCGGGGCGGGCCTAGGAGCGGCCGCCGCGCTTGTCCTGGCGGCGGCGCTCGTTCTTCGCCGCGCGGCTGCGCTTCGGCGCCCGCGCGGGCGCGGGCGCGTCCTCGCCCGCGGGGCGGGGGCGCGAGACGTCGCGCGCCCGCATCGCCGCGTCCACCGTGATGCGCATGCCCGGCTGACCCATCCGCCGCCTCCTCGTGTCCCGTCCCGCGGGCACCGCCGGCCCCGGAAATCTCCTGAACAGTGCTCGTACCCGGAAATCTTGCGACTGGACCGTTGCAAAGAGTGACGGGTGGCGTGGATCCCGTCCAGGGCGGGTCATTGCTCGATACAGTGCCGGAGTCATGCTTCAACGTCTGGTGCAGCGCCTGCCGCCGAGAGTGCGGGCCTTCCTGCGCAGGATCCCGATCCTCGTGGTCCTGTACCGGTTGCTGCGCCGGGGGCGGCTGACCCGCGACCGGTACGTGTTCGCGGCGCTGGCGGTGCTCGCCGTGGTGATCGGGGCGGCGACGGCGAACGACACCCGGGGGCTGGCGCCCGCCGGCGTCCTGGTGCTGGTCGTGCTGGGCGGCGGCCTGCTGCTGCGGGTGCGGAGCCTGCTGGCCCTGCTGTCCATCGTCGTGGCGATGGTGTGCTTCGCGGCGTGGCACAACGCCCCCGCGATCGGGTGGGGCATGGTCGCGACGCTGGCGGTGACGGCGGTGCTGGCGCTCACCCTGGCGCGGACGCGGCAGCAGCTGGGCGTCCAGGGCCTGCGCGGCGACTCGATGCTGCTCGACCTGCGCGACCGGCTGCGGCGGCAGGGCGAGCTGCCGGAACTGCCGGACGGCTGGTCGGCGCAGGTCGTGCTGCTGCAGGCGGGCGGGTCGTCGTTCGGCGGCGACTTCGTGGTGTCGGCGTGCGAGGACGACGTGCTCGAGGTCGCGCTGGTCGACGTCTCCGGCAAGGGCACGGACGCGGGCACACGGGCCCTCATGCTGTCGGGGGCTTTCGGCGGGCTCCTTGGATCGATCCAACCCGACCGGTTCCTCCAGGCGTGCAACGTGTACCTGCAGCGCCAGCGGTGGGACGAGGGGTTCGTCACCGCCGTGCACGTGGTCGTCGACCTGCGGACGGGCGAGTACACGGTCGAGTCGGCGGGGCACCCGCCGGCCGTCCAGTTCGACGCGAGCAGCGGCGCGTGGCAGGTCAGCCCCGCCAAGGGCGTGGTGCTCGGGGTGGTGCCCGAGGTGGCGACCGTGCCCGAGCACGGGCGGCTGCGGCCCGGCGACGCGCTCCTGCTGTACACCGACGGGCTGGTCGAGTCGCCCGGCCTGGACCTGGACGCCGGCATCGACCGGCTGCTCGGCGAGGCGGAGCGGCTCGTCCCGCAGGGGTTCCGCAAGGGCGCCCGGGAGCTGGTGGAGCGGATGGCCGCCGCCCGCGACGACGACTGCGCGCTCGTCCTGATCTGGCGCACCTGACCCGACGCCCCCGGCCCGGACGCCCCCGGCCGTCAGCGGCGCCGCGAGCGCACCGGCGTCCGCCGCGCGTGGACCTGGACGGACGTCGCGCGCGGCTCCCCGCGGCTCTGCAGTCCCGCGAAGATCGCCCAGAGCAGCGCCGTGCCCGCGGCGGCGCCCGCGCCCGCGAGCAGCCGGGTGCGCGGCGACGACCAGCCGCCGGCGCCGCCGAGCGGCGCGAACGTCTTCGTCGGGACGCCCGGGTCGGCGGCCGTCGGCCGGGACCGGCGGGCGGGCCGGAACGGGCCGGGCGTCGCGCCCGCCCGCGGCACCCCGGACGGCGCCGGGGCGGCGCCCTGGACGGCGCCCTGGAGCGCGCCCCGGACGGCTCCCCGCACCGCGCTCTGCACGGTGCCCGACACGGCGCCCGGTATCGAGCCCGGCAGGGGGCCCGGCATCCCGCCGGACATCCCGCCGGACATCCCGCCGGACATCCCGCCGGACATCGCGCCGGACGCGGTGGCCGGCACCGAAACGCCCGCGGGCGCCCCGCAGGGCTGCGGCTGCTCCACCAGCGTCAGCAGCAGGTCGGCGGCGGTGGGGCGGGCCGCGGGGTTCTTCGCCAGCGCCGACCGGACGGCCGGGACGAGCGCCTCCGGGAGGCCGTCGAGGTCGGGTTCGCCGGTGCCGACGCGCGGCCGCGCCGGGTCGCCGCCGAACGGCATCCGGCCGGTGCCGGCGTGCGCGATGAGGCAGCCCCAGGCGAAGATGTCGGCGGCCGCGGTGGCGGCGCCGCCGACGAGGACCTCCGGTGCCATCCAGCCGGGCGTGCCGAGCACCTTCCCGGGCTTGCCGGCCCGCTCCGTCCTGCCGGCGCCGCGGGCGTCCTGGCTGCCGGCGATGCCGAAGTCGATGACGCGGCACCCGGACAGCGTGAGCATGACGTTGGCGGGTTTCAGGTCGCGGTGCACGAGCCCGGCGGCGTGGATGGCGGCGAGCGCGGACGCGACGCCGACCGCGACGCCGTGCAGGTCGCCGGGCGGCAGCGGGCCGTTCGCCGCGAGCCGGTCGTGCAGCGAGACGCCGCCGACGTAGTCGGTGACGAGGTACGGGCGGCCGTCCTCCTCGCCGTGCGCGAGCACGCGCGCGGTGCAGAAGGACGCCACGCGGCTCGCCAGGTACGCCTCGTCCTTGAACCGCCTGCGGTAGGACGGGTCGCGGGCGAGGTGCGGGTGGATGGTCTTCACCGCGACGCGGCCGCCCGAATCGGGGTCCGTTCCGAGGTACACGGTGCCCATGCCGCCCGAGCCGAGGCGGCCGAGCAGGGGGTGCCCGCCCACGACCCGGGGGTCCGCCGGCTCCAGCGGCCGGATGTCTGCGTCCATGGTGGTGTCCCGACTCCCTCGCGTATCTCCCGTCCGTCCATCCCCGCTCGTTCGCAAAATATGGCGCGTATGTGCAGGAAGTGACGGAAGAAGGGCCTCGGTGCCGCCCTGAGTGCAGTGTGCCCCGCCAGGATGGCGCGGGGGTTTCGGTGGGGTATGTGGGGATGTTTCGCTGCGCAATGGTTCGGTAACAACCTGTTCTGCGCACTCCTCCCGGGCGCTCGGCGCACGGCGGCCGCCGCGCGGCACGGAAAGGGGGAGGGGGCGCCGCAGTGTTCTTCCGGGGCGGCTGGGCGCCCTCGCGCTGGTCGGTGCGGGCCCGTGTCACCGCCGTCGCGACCGCCGTCGTCGCGGTGCTGCTGACGGTCGGCGTGACGGGCTTCTACTTCTCGCTGCGCCGCACCGTCAACGCCCAGCTCCACGACCGCGGACTGGTCGTGGCGAACGACCTCGCCGCCCTCGTCCGGACGCGCGGCTGGCGCGGCGAGCTGCCGATCCGCGACCCCGACTTCTCCCTGCTGCAGGTCGTGACGCCGGAGGGCGACCTGCTCGCGGCCAGCGACGCGCTGCGCGGGCGCGGCCCGCTCCGCCTGCCCGCGCCGTCCGAACCGGGACACCACCGCTCCTTCACCACCGAGGTGCCCGGCGTGCAGGCGAACGTCTTCGTCGTCGTCGAGCGCGTCCAGACCCCGGACGGCCCCCGCATCGTCTACGCGGGCGCGCCGATCGCCATCTACACGATGAACCAGGGCTTCTTCATCGGGGGGCTCGCGACCGCCGTCGTGCTCGGCACCGCGCTCACGTCGTGGATCGTCGCGCTCGCGGTGCGCCGCGCGCTGCGGCCCGTCCGGGTGATGAGCGCGGAGCTCGCGCAGATCACCGGCGGCGACCACGGCCGGGTCACCGTGCCCGAGCAGCACGACGAGGTGTCGGAGCTGGGCCAGTCGGTGAACCTCACGCTGTACCGGCTGGAGCAGGTGCTGGCCCGGCAGCGCGCGTTCGTCGCGGACGTCTCGCACGAGCTGCGCAGCCCCATCACCGGACTGTGCGCGCAGCTCGAGGTGGCGCTGCAGGCCCCCGAGGACGAGGACTGGCCCGCGGTCGCGCGTGCCGCGCTGGCGGACGCCGACCGGCTGCAGGGCATCGTGTCGGACCTGCTGATCCTCGCCCGGCTCGGCTCGGGCGTCGAAGCCGAACCGCGGCCGCTGGACCTCGGCGCGTTCGTCCGGGAGGAGGCCGGCCGGCGTCCCCGGCGGGTGCCGGTCCGCGTCGACGCCGCCGAGGACGTCACGGTCCTGGCGGTGGCCCACCAGCTCGCGCGGGTGCTGACGAACCTGCTCGACAACGCCGAGCGGCACGCGCGGTCGTGGGTGCGGGTCACGGTGGCGGCCGACGGGCCGGACGCCGTCCTGGAGGTGCTCGACGACGGCGCGGGCGTCGCCCGCGACGACCGCGAGCGGGTGTTCCGCCGCTTCACCCGGCTGGACGAGGGGCGGCGCCGCGACCGCAGCGGCACCGGCCTCGGCCTGCCCATCTCCCGCGACATCGCGGTCGCGCACGGCGGCACGCTCGTCATCGCCGACAGCGACGCGGGCGCGCGGTTCGTCATGCGGATCCCCCGCGATCCGCCCCCCGGCGCGACCCCCGCGTGACCGTCCGCGCGGCGCCCGGTCATCATGCTGGGGACCGCCGTCGAAGGGAGCCGTGTGTCGGAACGGGTCGGGGCGCGCGAGCTGCTGCGCCGGGTGCTGGACGGAGGCGCGTGGACCTCGTGGGACGAACCGGTCGGCGCGGGAGCCGAGACCGGGGCCGCGTCCGGGGCCGCGCCGGGGTACCGGGCGGAGCTCGCCGCCGCGCGCGAGCGCAGCGGATGCGACGAGGCCGTCCTCACCGGCGAGGGGCGGCTGCGCGGGCGCCGCGTCGCGTTCGTCGTGTCGGAGTTCCGGTTCCTCGCCGGATCGATCGGGCGGGCCACCGCCGACCGGATCGTCGCCGCCGTCGAGCGCGCCACCGCCGCGGGACTGCCGCTGCTCGCCGCGCCGTCCTCGGGCGGCACCCGGATGCAGGAGGGCACGGCCGCGTTCGTGCAGATGGCGCGGATCACCGGGGCCGTCATGGCGCACCGCGCCGCCGGGCTCCCGTACCTGGTCTACCTGCGGCATCCGACGACCGGCGGGGTGTTCGCGTCGTGGGGGTCGCTCGGGCACATGACGGCCGCCGAGCCGGGCGCGCTCATCGGGTTCCTCGGCCCGCGCGTGTACGAGGGGCTGCACGGGGAGCCGTTCCCGCCGGGCGTGCAGGTCGCGGAGAACCTCGCCGCGAAGGGCCTGCTGGACGCCGTCGTGCCCATCGACGACCTGGCCGGTGTCGCCTCGGGCGCCCTCGCGGTCCTGTGCGGCCGCGCCCCGGCCCCCCGCCCGGAGCCGCGGGAGGCCGCGGAGCCGGGGGCCGTGCCGGAGGGCCCGGCGGGGGCGGGGGACCGCGGCGGCGACGCGTGGGACTCGATCGAGCGCTCGCGGCGCCCCGGCCGTCCCGGCGTCGCCGAGCTGCTGCGGCACGGCGCGTCCGATGTCACGCCGCTCTCCGGGACGGGGCAGGGCGAGGCCGACCCGGGGCTGCTGCTGGCGCTCGCCCGGTTCGGCGCGGCGCCGTGCGTCCTCGTCGGGCAGGACCGCCGGTCGCAGCGCGCCGGGCATCCGCTCGGCCCGGCCGGGCTGCGCGTCGCCCGGCGCGGCATGTCGCTCGCCGCCGAGCTCGGCCTGCCGCTGGTCACCGTCGTCGACACGCCCGGCGCCGTGCTGTCCGCCGAGGCGGAGGAGGGCGGCCTGGCGGGGGAGATCGCCCGCTGCCTCGCCGACCTGCTCACCCTCGCCGCGCCGACGCTGTGCCTGCTGCTCGGCGAGGGCAGCGGCGGCGCGGCGCTCGCGCTGCTGCCCGCCGACCGCGTCCTCGTCGCCCGGCACGGGTGGCTGTCGCCGCTGCCGCCCGAGGGCGCCTCGGTGATCGTGCACCGCACCCCCGGCCGGGCCGCCGAGCTCGCCGCCGCCCAGGGCGTCCGGTCGGCCGACCTGCTGCGCGCCGGGACCGCGGACGTCCTGGTGGACGAGCTGCCGGACGCGGCCGACGAGCCCGCGGCGTTCTGCCGCCGCGCCGCCGCCGCGATCGAGCGCGAACTGTCCGGCCTCGTCGCGGGCAGCCCCGCCGCACGGCAGGCCCGGTACCGCTGACCCGACCCGTGTCAGCCGTCGTCCAGGAGCCCGGCGCGGTGCGCGAGGATCGCGGCCTGCACGCGGTTGCTGAGCGCCAGCTTCGCCAGGATGCGGCTCACGTGCGTCTTCACCGTCGCCTCGCTCATGTGCAGGGCGGCGGCGATGTCGGTGTTGGACAGGCCGCCGCCGACCGCGACCAGGACCTCCCGCTCCTTGGCGGTGAGGACGTCCAGGCGCCGTTCGGCCTCGGCGCGCCCGGTGTCGGCGAACCGCCGCAGCAGCCGCCGCGTCACCTTCGGCGACAGCATCGCGTCGCCGCGCGCCGCGCTGCGGACGGCGGCGAGCATCTCCTCGCCCGAGGCGTCCTTCAGCAGGAAGCCGACCGCGCCGTGCCGCAGCGCCGTCCGCACGTACTCGTCGAGGTCGAACGTCGTCAGCACGACGACGGGGTACCGGGGCGCGAGCCGGGCGGTGGCGGCCAGGCCGTCCGCGCGCGGCATCCGGATGTCCATCAGGACGACGTCCGGGTCGTGCGCCCGGGCCCGCCGCACCGCCTCCTCGCCGTCGGACGCCTCGTCCACCACGGTGATGTCGGGCGCCGCGCCGAGGATGGTGCGCAGCATCGCGCGGACCATCCACTCGTCGTCGACGACCAGGACGCGGATCACGGCGCCGCCTCGCGGAGCGGCACCTCGGCCGCGACCTCGAAGCCGCCGTCCGGGGTGGGCCGGGCGGTCAGCTCGCCGCCGACGAGCCGGACCCGCTCGGCGACGCCGAGCAGCCCGTGGTCGCCGCTCGGCAGCACCTCCGCCGCCGGCGGCCGCGGGCCCGGCGGGCCGTTGGTCACCGACAGCCGCAGCGACCCGGGCGACCGGACGACCCGCACGACCGTCCGCGCGTTGCCGGCGTGCTTGTGCACGTTGGTGAGCGCCTCCTGCACCACCCGGTAGGCGGCGTGCTCCACGAGGGCGGGCGCCGGCTCGCCCGTCCCGTCCGCCGCCTCCAGCGTGACCGGCATGCCGATGCGGCGCGACTCGGCGACCAGCTCGGGCAGGTCGCCGAGGCCGCGCTGCGGCGCCAGCGGCGCGTCCCCCGCCCGCAGCACCTCGACCAGTGCGCGCAGCTCCGCCAGCGCCTCGCGGCCGATCCCGCCGATCCGGCGGCCGATCGCGACGGCGTCGCGGCCCTCCGCCGCCTCCAGCGCGGTCGTGTGCAGCACGATCAGCGCGACGCGGTGCGTGACGACGTCGTGCATGTCGCGGGCGATCTGGGCGCGCTCCTCGGCGCGGGCCGCCAGCACCCGGCGGTGCTGCTCCCGCTCGGCGCGCTCGACGCGCTCCCGCATGCCGTCGATCAGCTGCCGCCGGGTGCCGACGTAGAGCCCGAGCAGCGCCGGGGCCACGCAGACCGCCGCGGTGAGCGGCGCCGCGGCGTCCGGGCCGCCGACCCGCCAGAACGGGAGCCCGACCAGCAGGACGGCCGGGACCGTGCGCAGGACCGTCCGGCGCCACGACCGGGACCGCTCGCCGACGGTGTACTGCGCGAGCAGCAGCGGGGTGAAGGCGCCGGTGGTGAGCCAGCCGGCCACCGCGGCGGCCAGCAGCGCCTCCGGGCTCCGGCGCCGCCACCACGCCGCGGCGCCCGCCAGCAGGCCCAGCACGACCGCGGACCACAGCGGCGGATCCCACGACGTGTAGGCGAGGTCGGTGTCGCCGAACGAGCCGCCCGAGCCGCCGTCGCCGGACGCGACCGCGGCGGCGACGACGGCGGCGGCGAGCGCGTCCCGCTTCATGGACGTTCACGATAACCGCCGCCCGCCCGCCCGGGATCGGTAGAAAGTTGTACGCGGGCGCCATCGTTCCGCCGACCCGCCCGCGATGATCGGCCGATGCGCGGGCGGCCCCGCCGCGGCGACGCTGGGCGCATGTCCACACCGACCAGGCGCCCCCTCCACTACGCCTTCGCGGCGTACGCGGCGGTCGCCGCGCTCGCCTTCCAGACCGTCCCCGACCCCAAGTACCCGCTGATGCAGACGATCGCGACCGGCGGATACCTCGTGGCGGCCGCGCTGCTGACCGTCCTCGCGCTCGGCGGCGCCCGCCGGTCCCTGATCGGGTTCCACCTCGGGTTCCTGCCCGTCCAGTTCCTGTTCCTGTTCGGCGGATCGGAGGCGCCGCTGCCGGGCATGCTGTTCGGCGCGCTGACCGTCGCGGTCATGCGGCCCCGCTTCCCGAGGCTGAGGCGGACGCCGCGCCGCGTGTGGCTGACCCTGCACGTCGGGGTGAGCGTCGGCTGGCTCGGCCTGGCCACCGCGATGTCGACGCTCGCCATCGCCGGGGCCACCGCCGACGGGCACGCCGTCCGGCACGGCGCCTACGTGCTCATGCACGTGTTCGACCTGGCGATCGTCATCCCCAGCGTCGCGCTCGCCATCATCACCGGGCTCGTCGTCTCGCTGGGCACCAAGTGGGGCCTGGTCAAGCACTGGTGGGTGCTGCTCAAGTTCGCGATCTCGCTGGTGATCCCGATCATCGCGACCGTGCAGAGCGGCTGGATCGAGGAGCTGGAGCACCGGACGCTCGACCCGGCGGGCGACCCGGGCGGGCTCGGCCTCGTCCTCGTCTGCTGCATGCTCGGCTACACGGCGCTGCTGTGGACGGCCGTCGTGCTGTCGGTCGTGAAGCCGGGCGGCCGGACCCGCTGGGGGCGGGCGGGCGCCCCGGCCGGGGCGCCCGCGGACCGCCGCGCCGGCGGGCCCGCCCGCCCGCCGGCGCCTGCCGGGCGGCGGCTCAGTTGAGGTTGCCCTCCATGCCGCTGTAGATCTCGGTCGCCTCGCAGAAGGCCGCGCCGAGCACCGCGGCGACGCCCATCGCCTCGTCGATCTTCCGCAGCTCGGTCGGGTCGCAGTCGAAGGCGTCCCGGTGCCGGGCGAGGTGGGCGCGGGTCCCGGCGACGGCGGGCGCCGGGACCATGCCGCCGACGGTGTAGTTGCCGGTGATGGAGCCGTCCGGGTACGGCCAGTCCAGGTCGGGGAACTCCGCGCGGACCGGCCCGGTGAGCGCGGCCGGGGCGGTGAAGCCCTCGTCCGCGACTCCCGCGTCGGCGCAGAGCGCGGTGGGCCAGGTGCGGCCGCGCGACATCCAGCCCGGCAGCAGCGCGGCGGCGAACGTCAGCAGGTTGAACGGGATCTCGCTCACCAGAATTTCGGCCGCGTCGAACTCCCGCCCGTCCGGGTGGCGGACGGTCCGCCGCCCCTCGCGCAGCGCGACCGCCGCCTCGCGCAGGATCCGCAGGGCCGTGCCCATGCTCGCGGCGAGCACCTCGTCGTCCGGCAGCCGCCCGCCGGTGTCGGGCGTGACGCGCGCCGCCAGCGCCGGGTCGATCCGGTCGATCATCTCCCGCGCGAGCGCGTCGACCTCGCCGCTCGGCGTCGCGAGGTACCGCCGGACGTCCTCGGCGATCCCCTCCGCCTCGTCGCCGACGATGAAGAACGGACGACCCCACACGTGCAGCCGGGAGTCGAACGCGACGCCGTCCAGATCGCGGGTCGCCTGGAGCACGCCGAGCGCCCACGCCTTGGCGCGGAAGCGCGTCTTGCGGATCTCCACCGCCCGGGCGATCAGGTCGTCGATGCCGTCGGCGTCCCCGTGCCCGGCGATGTACGGCAGCAGGCGGTCCTCGACCAGCGCCGTGTCGACCGGGTGGAAGCTCGTGTCATACCCCATGATCGGAAAGCGTAGGGGGCCGGACGACGTTTCCGGCATTCCCGTCACGTGCCGCCCAGTGCGATGTCGTCCGAGCCGTCCGCGGGCGCGGACGCCCCGCCGAGCGCGACGTCCGCGCCGACCGGGGCGGCCTCCAGCACGTCGTGCAGGAGGTCGACGACCGTCCGGAGCGCCGACGCGCCCGGCCGGGTGCGCCGCCGCAGGTCGGCGAGGACGCCCAGGTCCGCGGCGGTCAGCTCGTCGAGCGGGCGGGCGGCCGGTCCGGCGGCGGCCCGCACGGCCTCGTCCACGACGGTCACGGTCTCGCGGCCGACGGCGTGCACGGCGCCGTCCGGGGTCGCCCAGACGGCGCGGGCGGGCAGCCCGGCCGGCGGGCGCGGGTCCCGGACGGGTTCCAGCGTGGCGGCGTCCGCGTACCAGGCCGTCCCCGGGGCGTACGGCCGGCCCGCCGACGCGCCGAGCAGCTCCCCGGTCGCGGGGAGGTGGACGACGGCGCCGACGGTGTCGTGCGGGCGCGGCGCGAGCACCGCGACGTCGCGCAGGCCGCCGTCGGGCGTGCACGCGATGAGGCGCCCGTCGGAGAACAGGCGGTCCGGCGCGGTGAAGCAGCCGGGGGTCGCCCGCGCCCAGGGGGAGCCCTGCCGGGCATGGCCGGCCGCCGAGTCGGCGACGACCCGCCCGTCCGGTTCGATGACGACGATCCGCTTCGGGGCGCGGCTGTGGAACGCGACCCGCCCGCCGACCGGGTCGGCGAACACCTCGTACGCCCAGGCGAAGTCGGCCCGTGCGGCGATGCGGGCCGGGGGGAAGGCGGTGAGGAACGGAAGGTCGGCGACGGTGAGCGGACCGTCCGGGGAAGGGCGCCCGGCCCGGTCGAACCGGTGCAGCCGCACCTCCCGGTCATCGGTGACGCCCGCGACGACGAAGCCGCCGGGGACCGGGGCCAGGTGGGTGACGCGGTCGCGGACCGGCAGGCGCTCCGGCCGCCGGTCCGCGAACGGCAGCCACCAGACGGCCCGCTCGTCGTGCTCGGGGGCGATCGCGGCGCCGTGCTCGGTGAGGGCGAACCGCGGCGTGCCGCCGTCGACGACGTGCCGCCCGGCGGAGGACGCGACGCCGCCGTCCAGCGTGAAGACCTGGACGGTGCGGGGGTCGCTCGGCATGCCGCGGTGGAGGTGCCCGACGACCATGAACCGGGCGTCCGGCGAGAAGGCGCCGGCCTCCACCAGCCTGTCCGCCAGCCCGCCCACCCGCACGGTCCGGCGGTCGGCGTCGGCGAGCACCGCGACGTGGTCGTGCAGGCGCGGCGGGGCCGCGCGGAGCAGGGCGAGGACGCGGCGGTCCGCCGGGGCGGGCCGCCAGCCGGCGGGGAGGGCGCGGGCGACGGCGGCGGCGTCGGCGAGCGGGAGCCGCTTGGCCGTCCGCCACGCCTCCTCCCACCGGCGGCTCTCGAGCAGGGCCCGCGCGAGGTCCCGGCGCTCGCCGGCGCCGAGGCCGGCGTCCCGGTCGCGGGCGGTGACGACGCGGACGACGTCCAGGTCGCCCGCGCGCAGCATCGCCTCGCGCAGCCGCTCCCGGCGGCGCTCGCCCGCGGCCGCGTAGGCCCGCGCGAGGTGCGTCCCGTCGGGGTCGAGGGCGCGGTACCGGGCGCCGCGGCCGGTGACGAGGAACAGCTCGGCGAGCGCCGGCGGGTCGCGGGGGAGGTCGTCGCGGGCGGCGAGGACGCCCGCGAGCGGGGCGCCGGGCCCCGCGTCGAGCGCGGTGCCGAGCGCGTCGCGCAGCACGTCCGGGTCGGTGGTCCGCGCGAGCAGGTCCCGCGCGATCGTCCCGATCGGGTGGTCCCGGACGAGCGCGGCCGCGAGCAGGGCGGTGCGCTCGCCGCCGGGGCGGGTGCCGCCGCCGAGCGCCACCACGCTCCGCGCCCGCCGGTCGCCGCGCGCGGGACGGCCCCACGACCGCAGCGCGCGGAGCAGTGCGTCGTGGGGAGCCCGGTCGAGCCAGCAGGCCCACAGCGCGTCGACCACGCTCTGGTCGCCGCTCTCGCCCGCCTTCCGCAGCCGGTCCCAGCCCGGCCCCCGGAACCCGTCCCGGACGGCCCGCGCCAGCAGCCGCTCGCGCCGCCCGGATCGCATGCTCCGTACGGTAAGCCGGATCCGGCCCGCGGGGCCACGGGCGGCCCGTCCGGAGGGGGCCTACCGGCGGGTAGGCCCGCATCGTTACGATCGGCGGACGGTTCGCCCCCCAGGAGGTACAGATGTCCCGGCTGTCCGAACTCGTTCCGCCCGCGGTCGTCGGCGGCGTGCTGCGCGGCGTCTTCGCGCTGCCGGACCCCCTCCGGCGGGCGATCGCGGGGGCGCCGGTCGTCCGGGACGGGCAGCGGCTCGCGCTGGACGCGCAGCTCCTCCTGACGCTGTCGCGGCTGGAGCAGCGCAACCTCGGCGGCGGGCGGCCCGCGGACGCCCGCCGCGGCATGGAGCGGTCGAACCGGCTGCTCGCCCGGGACCTGCCGCGGCCGGTGAAGACGCGCGACGTCGCCGCCGGGGACGTCCCGGCCCGGCTCTACACCCCCGCCGGACTGGCGGAGGGCTCGCCGCTGCTGGTCTTCTACCACGGCGGCGGCTGGGTCATCGGCGACCTCGACACCCACGACTCGGTGTGCCGGTACCTCGCGGTGAACGCGGAGGCGCGGGTGCTGTCGGTCGGGTACCGGCTGGCGCCCGAGCACCGGTACCCGGCGGCGGCGGAGGACGCCCTGGAGGCGTGGGCGTACGCGGTGGAGCACGCGCGCGAGCTGGGCGCCGACCCGGACGCCATCGCGGTCGGCGGCGACAGCGCGGGCGGGAACCTCGCCGCGGTCGTCGGGCTGCGCGCCGAGCGCCGCCCGGACTTCGCGCTGCTGTTCTACCCGGCGACCGACATGTCGGTCCGGCGGCGGTCCCGCGAGCTGTTCGCCGAGGGGTTCATGCTCACCGACGCCGACATGGTGTGGTTCAGCGACCACTACTGCCCGGACGAGGAGCGCCGCAAGGAGCCGGACGCGTCGCCGCTGCTCGCCGCCGACGTCGCCGGGTTCCCGCCGACCTACCTGGTGACGGCCGGGTTCGACCCGCTGCGGGACGAGGGCGAGGAGTTCGCGGAGCGGCTCGCCGGCGCCGGGGTGCCGGTCGCGCTGCGGCGGCAGGACGACCTCATCCACGGCTTCGCGAACATGTGGGGCCTCGGCGGCCGGTTCCGCGAGGCGATGGCGGAGGCCGCCGGGGCGCTGCGCACCGGCATGGCGCGGGCCCGGCTCCGCTGACGGAGACCGGGCCCGGGCCGGACGGACGGGAGGCGGCTCAGAGCGGCAGCCCGGTGAAGACCATCACCTTCTCCTCGGTGTAGTCCTCCATCGCCGACCGCAGCCCCTCCCGGCCGACGCCCGAGTCCTTCACGCCGCCGTACGGCATCTGGTCGGCCCGGTAGGACGGGACGTCGCCGATGACGACGCCGCCGACCTCCAGCTCGCGGTGCGCGCGGAACGCGATGTCGAGGCTCCGGGTGAAGATGCCCGCCTGGAGCCCGAACTT
Organism: Actinomadura sp. WAC 06369; assembly: GCF_003947565.1. NCBI lineage: Bacteria > Bacillati > Actinomycetota > Actinomycetes > Streptosporangiales > Thermomonosporaceae > Actinomadura > Actinomadura sp. WAC 06369. The sequence continues at coordinate 92,290 of NZ_QHJN01000012.1, forward strand.
GGAGTCGTTGACCCGCTCGAACGCCTCGTCCACGCCGTCCACCGGCCGGACCAGCATGACCGGGCCGAACACCTCCTCGCGCGACACCTTCGCGTCGTCCGGGACGTCGGCGAGCAGCGTCGGCGCGTACGCGGCGCCCTCCCGGGTGCCGCCGGCGAGGACCTTCGCGCCCGCCGCGACGGCCTCGTCCACCCACGCCTCGACCCGCTCGGCGGCCTTCTCGTCGACCAGCGGCCCCACCTGCGTCTTGTCGTCCCACGGGTCGCCGGTCACGAGGCTCTCGACGTTCTCCACCAGCTTCGGCAGGAACTCCTCGTAGACGGAGCGGTCGACGTAGACGCGCTGCACGGCGATGCAGCTCTGCCCCGCCTGGTAGTTGGCGAACAGCCCGATGCGCTTCGCGGCCCAGTCGAGGTCGGCGTCCGGCAGGACGACCGCGGCGCCGTTCCCGCCGAGCTCCAGCGTGACGTGCTTGCGGGGCGCCCGGTCCCGGATGGACCACCCGACCGGGACGGACCCGGTGAACGACACGATCGGCAGCCGCGGGTCGTCGACGAGACCGGACGCGCGGTCGTTCGGCACCGTCAGCACCGACCACATCCCGGCGGGCAGGTCGGTCTCGGCGAGCAGCTCGCCGAGCAGCAGCGCCGACAGCGGGGTGGCGGGGGCGGGCTTCAGCACGATCGGGGTGCCGGCCGCGATCGCCGGGGCGATCTTGTGGGCGGCCAGGTTGAGCGGGAAGTTGAACGGGGAGATGCCGAGCACCGGGCCCTTGGGGACGCGGGTGATGTAGGCCATCCGGCCCTCGGCGGCGGGGTCGGTGTCGAGCCGCTGGGTGGTCGCGCTGAAGCGGCGGGCCTCCTCGGCGGCGAACCGGAACGTGGAGACCGCGCGGGCCACCTCGCCGCGCGCCCACAGCAGCGGCTTGCCGTTCTCGCCGGTGATCAGCCGGGCGATCTCCGCGGAGCGCTCGGCGAGCCGCGCGGACACGTGCGCGAGCGCCTCGGCGCGGACGTGCAGCGGCAGCGCCGCCGCCTCGCGGCGCACCGCGTCGGCGGCCGCGACCGCCTCCTCCACCTGCGCGGGGGTCGGGACCGCGACGGTTCCGACGACGCGGCCGTCGTAGGGGTGCGTCACGGTCAGTTCGCCGTCACCGGTCTCGGGCCGGCCGGCCAGCCAGAATGGGGTCGCGTTCATACGCTCACGCTATCTCCGGAGGCCCCGCGGGGGAGTCTCCGACATGGCGAATCCGCTCGCCCGGGTTGGACGCGACGGCGAACGCGACCCACAGTTCGGCCCGGACGGCCGGGTCGTCCAGGTCGCGGCCCAAGGCGCCGGCCGCCTTGCGCAGCCGCGACCGGAGCGTGTGCCGGTGGACGCCGAGCGCCCGCGCGGCCGTCTCGCCCTGCCCGTTGGCCTGCACGTACGCGCGCACCGCGCCGTCCAGCCCCTCGGCGCGCAGCGGGGCGAGCAGCGCCTCCGCGAAGGCGCGCGCGGGCCCCGGATCGAGCACGCCCAGCACGCCCTGCCCCGGCAGGTCGGCGTGGTGCATGACGGGCCGGTCCGCGCGGACGGCCGCCGCCAGCGCCTCCTCGGCCTGCCGCAGCGCCGGCGCGAGCGCGCCCGGACCCGGCGGGACGCCGTCCGCGCCGGCCGGGCCGCTGACGCCGACCGGCCCGACGCCCGCCAGCAGCGGCACGACCGTCCCGGCGAGCGCGTCGGGGACGACGACCGCGACGCTCCCGGCGGCCGGCAGCGGCAGGCACCGCTCGCCCGCCGGGTCGGACTCCAGCGCGTCCAGCACCGCCCGGCCCCGCTCCGGCGCCGCGCACGCCAGCACCCGCACCGGCCCGCGCGGCACCGCGCCGCCCCCGGCGGGCCGCCCGAGCAGCACCCCGGCGAGCGCCGCCCGCAGGTCGCGGGCGGTGCGCGGGGTCTCCGACTGGAGCGTGAGCAGCGCGACCGCCGCGCCCACGATGGTGTGCGCGGTCGGCGGCAGCGGCGCGTCCGTCCCGACGGCGAGGAACCCGCGCGGCCGCCTGCCGAGCCCGATCCGCTGCGCCACGACGTGCTCGCCGGGCAGCGACAGCGCCAGGCTCGCCGGGGACCCGTCCGGCCGGTCCGCGGGCGGGCGGCGGCGCAGCCGCGCCAGTTCGGGCGCGAGCGCCTCCGCGTGCGCGCGGGCGCGCGCGGGCTCGGCGTGCCGCACGTCCCCGGCGGCGTCCAGCAGCAGCGCCCAGCCGCCGAGCAGCCGCGCCAGCCGCGCGACGAGCCGTCCGGGGCCGGTGAGCGCGGCGCGCGTCAGCTCCCGCTGCGCCTGGTACGCGCGGGTGACATCCTCGTACCACTCGGCGGCGAGCAACCGGGACACGGCCTTGCCGATCGCGATGAACGGGACCGGGCGCGGCACCTCCAGCACCGCCAGCCCCTGCGCGCGGGCCGCGGCGAGCAGCTCGTCCGGGACGGTCGCGTGGATGACGCCGACCCCGAAGCCGAGCCCGGCGACGCCCCGCTCCACGAGCCGCCCGACGTACTCCGCGGCGTTGCGCGGGGTGAGCCGCATGCCCGTGGTGAGCACCAGCTCGCCGCCCTCCAGGTACGGCGTCGGGTCCTCCAGCTCGCTGACCGCGACCCACAGGACGGGCGTGTCCGGCGGCGGCCCGGTCGGGGACGTCAGCCCGAGCTGCGGGATCGCCGCCACGGCGGCCAGGCTGGGCGGCACCGCGCTCCCTCCGGCTCGGGGACGGTCAATGTCCGGGGCGTCCAGTCGGGACCGCGCGATTCGCCGCCCCGTACGTTCATCCTAGGCGCGGGCGCCGCCTAGGTTCGGCGCATGGGCAGCACGGACCCGGAGTGCACGGGCCGCCTCCGGGGCGAGCGGTGAGGCCCGCCGGCCCCGGCTTGGGCGGGCCGGCGGCCCTCGCCCGGCGCCCGCCGGACCGGCGCCGCTCCGCGGACCGCGTGCGTGCCCATGCCCGTGGGCTGTGACGGTGTTCGTCCGCGCCGGGGCCCCCGGTCAGCGGCCCTGCCCGCGCGCCCGCGTCCACTCCCGGACGTCCGCGCGGGCGAGCAGCCGTCCGGCGGTGAAGACGGCGGCGCCGGGCAGCGCGAGGAGCAGGACGACCCAGTCCTCGCCCGGGTCGGGCGGGTGGCCGCCGCTGTAGCCGGCGGCGGCGATGAGGAGGACGCCGAAGAAGAGCACCGCGCCGAGGGTCGGCGCGAACCTGGCCATCTGCCCGGTGGCGAGCGGGCCGCCCAGCCAGATGCGGACGAGCCACAGCGTGAACGCCGCCGTCCAGAAGGCGCCCATCGCGAGGGTCCGGGCCGAGGCGTCGTCGAGGACGGCGGCCGTCATGGCGGCGGCCCAGCAGAGCGCGAGGAGCGACACGCCGGCCGGCACCGCCCACGGGCGGCCGGGCACGGCGACCCACGTGCCCGGGGTGCGGTACAGGCCGGGCGCGAACCGGGCGAGCGCGTCGTCGATCGGGCCGACGACCCGGTGGGCGTGGCCGAACGGCAGGCGGTAGGCGACGCCCGGCGCGCCCGCCTTCGCGACGGCCAGGTGCTCCATCTCCGGGTGGGCGTCGCGGAACTCCGGACCCGCCGGGTGCAGCAGGAGGTTCACCGTGGACGCCACCCGGGGCGCCCCGGTGTCGGGCTCCGGATCGACCAGGCGCACCCGGGACAGCTCCGCCCAGCGCACCGCCCACGGCCGCCCGCGGGGGTCGTCCCAGCGCATCCCGGCCGCGTCGAGCACGAGGCGGCGCCGCCGGAACGCCACCCGCCACATCAGCAGGGGCAGGGCGCCGAGCAGCGCGAAGACGGTGCCGATCACGAACGCCGCCACGCGGACGCCGGTGCCGCCGTCCACGCCGCCGGTGACCGCGGCGGCGATCGCGACGACCCCGAGGGGGCCCGCGACCGCCGCGCCGACGATCATCTGCCGTCCGTGGACGTGCGCGACGTCGACGGTGACGGAATCCGGGGGGCCGTCCGAGTCCATGCCGATCGAAAGTAGACGACTTCGCCCGGCAGGTCGACCGCGCCCGCTACCGCGGTCCGAGCGACGACGGGTACAGCTCGGCGAGGATGTCGTAGGACTTCAGCCGGTCGGCGTGCTCGAACACCTGCGTGACGACCATGACCTCGTCCACGCCCGTCCGCGCGATCAGCTCGTCCAGCTGCCGCCGGACGCCGTCCGGCCCGCCGATGACCTGGTCCTGGAGCCGGGACTGGACGATCTGGCGCTCCAGCGGCGTGTACGGGTGGGCGGCCGTCTCCTCCGGGCTCGGCAGCGGGCCCGGGTTCCCCTGCCGCAGGCGGAGGAACGACAGCGCCTGCGGCGCCGCGAGCTCGCGGGCCCGCTCGTCCGACTCGGCCGCCGTGACGCCGACGCCGATCATCGAGTACGGCTCCTGGAGCGCGCCGGGGCGGAACGACTCCCGGTACAGGGACAGCGCGGGCAGCGTGTTCTCGGCGCTGAAGTGGTGCGCGAACGCGAACGGCAGCCCCAGCAGGCCCGCGAGCTTCGCGCTGTAGCCGCTGGACCCCAGCAGCCAGATGGGCGGCTCGTTCCCGGCCGCCGGCGTCACCGTGCTCTTGGCGTCGAAGTAGTTCCGCAGCTCGATGACCTGCTCGGGGAAGTCGTCCACCGACAGCGAGTCGGGGGAGCGGCGCAGGGCGCGCGCGGTGGCCTGGTCGGTGCCGGGGGCGCGGCCGAGGCCGAGGTCGATGCGGCCGGGGAAGAGGGCCTCCAGGGTGCCGAACTGCTCCGCCACCACCATCGGGGCGTGGTTCGGCAGCATGATGCCGCCCGACCCGACGCGCATCGCCGACGTCGCCGCCGCGACCTGCCCGATCAGCACCGCCGTCGCCGAGCTGGCGATGCCCGGCATCGCGTGGTGCTCGGCGAGCCAGTACCGGTGGTAGCCGAGCCGCTCGGCGCGCCGGGCCAGGTCCAGGGTGTTGCGCAGCGCCTCCGCGGAGGTCGAGCCGCTGACGACGGGGGCCAGATCGAGAACAGACAAACGGACGGTCATGAACAGTGACAACCCGCGCGGACGGCGCGGTCTTCCCGCTCAGGCCACCGCTCAGGCCGTGACGGCCGCCACGATGGCCGCGGCCGCCGCGCCGGCGGCCACGGGCACCGTGATGCCGATCCACGACCAGTTCACGAGCGTGCGGGCGCGCTCGGGATCGTCCGCGAACCGCTCCTCGGCCCGGGCGTACAGGAGCGCGGAGACGAAGAGGCAGGGGAAGAACGCGACCATCGTCAGGAGGCCGAGGACGAAGGCGACCGTCTGCCCGAGGCGGGTGTACGTGCCGTCGGGGCCGATGCCGAGGCGCTCGGTGACGCCCGGCCGGAAGCCCTCGAGCAGCACGTCCGCCTTCTCGACGAGGCGCAGGACGACGTCGCGTCCCC
>NZ_QHJN01000113.1:0-25799 GCF_003947565.1 Actinomadura sp. WAC 06369
GCCACCAGGTCCCCGGTCGCCAACTCCTCAGCCACCGGACCCTGGCCACCCGCCCCTTACCACCGGGACCCTCACCACTCGCCCCTGGCCAGCGGACCCTCGCCACCAGGTCCCCGGCCGCCAGGTCCCCGGCCGCCAGTGCCTCAGCCACCGGTTCCTTAGCCGGAGCGGGCCGGTACCACTGCGATTGCGAGCGAAGCCAGGTTCGAGCGAAGCAAGAACCTGATCGCGCAGCGAGCCCCCTGGGGCGAGTCGGAGCGATGCAGCAATCGCACGCAAGGCCCGTTGAAGGAAGGCCGCCCCGCGGCCTGACGCCGAGGGCCTTGCAAATAAACACAGTGGGGTTTTGTCTACCTCGATCGGCGTGCTGGACCCATCTGCCGGGGCGTGCGCGGTCCGTAGCTTCGTATCCGGAGGCGCTCCGGGTGGGGGCGCACGGGCGGAAGGCGGAATCGATGTTCGGACGCAAGACCGCGCCCCCGGCCGAGAGGTCGGGTGAGGCCCTTCGGCTTGAGGGAGTTCGGAAGGTCTACGGGACGGGCGACGGCCGGGTGGCGGCGCTGGACGGGGTGTCGCTGTCGCTGCCCGCGGGGTCGTTCACGGCGGTGATGGGCCCGTCCGGAAGCGGGAAGAGCACGCTGCTGCAGTGCGCCGCGGGGCTGGACCGGCCGACCGAGGGGCGGGTCCTGGTGGACGGCGCCGAGCTGGCGGGCGAGACCGAGGCGGCGCTGACCCGGTTCCGCCGGGAGCGGATCGGGTTCGTGTTCCAGCACTTCAACCTGCTGCCCGCGCTGACCGTCATGCAGAACGTGACGCTGCCGCTCAAGCTGGCGGGGCGCCCGGTGGACCGGGGGGCGGCCGCGGACGTGCTGCGGCGGGTCGGGCTCGGCGACCGGCTCGGGCATCTGCCGGCGGAGCTGTCCGGCGGGCAGCAGCAGCGGGTGGCGATCGCGCGGGCGCTCGTCGCCCGGCCCCGCGTCCTGTTCGCGGACGAGCCGACGGGGGCGCTCGACACGCGGAGCGCCCGGGAGGTCCTCGCGCTGCTGCGGGAGACCGTCCGGGCGGGCGGGCAGACGATCGTGATGGTGACGCACGACCCGGTCGCGGCGGCCTGCGCGGACGCCGTCCTCTACCTGGCGGACGGGCGGATCGTGGGGCACCAGCCGGCGCCGACGGCCGAGGCCGTCGCCGAGCGGATGACGCACCTGGCCGACGAGGTCGAGCGCCAGCGCGTCCCGGCGGGGGCGGGCCGGTGACCGCCCTGGCACTGCGCTCGCTGCGCAAGCGGACCGGCGCGTTCACGGCGAGCTTCCTCGCCCTGTTCCTCGGCGCGACGATCCTGATGGCGTTCGCGTCGATGCTCGACACGGCGTCCGGCACGAGCGGGGCGGCCCACGAGACGCTGGTCACGATGGCGAGCGTCGTCGGCGGCTGGGGGCTGCTGCTGGTGGTGTTCGCGGTGACGTCCACGCTGACGCTGTCGGTGCGGCAGCGGTCCGCGGAGATGGCGCTGCTGAAGAGCGTCGGCGCGACGCCCGCGCAGCTCACCCGCATGATCACCGGGGAGGCGGCGGTGCTCGCGGTGGTCGCGTCGCTGCTCGCGGTCGGTCCGGCCGTCCTCGCCGGGCGCGCCCTGCTCGGGCTGCTGCACGACACCGGGCAGGTCCCGGGGAGCGTGCCGCACGCGTTCGGCCCGGTCGCGGTCTCGATGGGCGTCGGGATCACGTTCGTCTCGGCGGTCGGCGCCGCGCTGCTCACCGCGCGCCGCCTGGCGCGCGGCCGGATCGCCGACACGCTCGCCGAGACCGACTCGGGGCGGCTCACGAGGAAGCGGGCCGCCTTCGCGTGGTTCTTCTTCGCGGTCGCGCTCGGCGAGGCGGTCGTGACCGTGACGGTGATGCGGGACGAGGGCAGCAACGCCATGGCCACCTCCGGGCAGGCCGACATCTTCGCCGCGCTCGGCCTGGCGCTGCTCGCTCCCGCGATCGTGCGGCGCGCGGCGTCCGTCCTGGCCGGTCCGCTGCGCCGGTTCGGCGGCGTCGCGGGCGACCTGGCGGTCACCGGGATGCTGCGCCGGACGGGCGCGACGGCCGCCGCCGTCACCCCGGTGATCCTGTTCACCGGCATCGCGGTCGGCACCCTCTACATGCAGTCCACCGAGAACTCCGCCGCCGCGGCCGCGGGGATCGTCAAGACCTCCGAGGACAGGAACATCGAGACGCTCAACTTCGTGGTGATCGGGATGGTGGTCCTCTTTACGGCGATCATGCTGGTGAACACCCTGGTCGCGGCCACGGCGCACCGCCGCCGCGAGTTCGGCCAGACCCGCCTCGCCGGGGCGACGCCGCGCCAGGTGATGGGCACGGTCGCCGTCGAGTCGGCGCTGCTGACCGTCATCGGCGTGGTCTGCGGGTCCGCGGCCTCGCTGTTCACGATCGTCCCGTTCAGCCTGGTGCGCGTCGACTCGCCGGTGCCGGAGGGCGGGGTGTGGACGTACGTCGGGGTCGTCGCGCTCGCCGCGGTCCTCACCGGCGCGACCGCCGCCCTGTCGACCCGCCGCGTCCTGCGCGCCCCCGCGATCGAGGCTGTCTCGGCCTGATCCGGCACGGTCCGTCCCCCGCGGGAGGCTCCCGCGGGGGACGAACGTCGTTCAGCTCGCCTTCACCGAGCCGCCGTCGATCAGGTACTCGGCGCCGATGGTGTTGCCCGCGACGTCCGACAGCAGGAACGCGATCAGCGCCGCGACCTCGCCGGGTTCGGTGATGCGGCCGGTGGTGATCCCGGCCGCGGCCGGCATCCCCTCCAGCAGGGCGGCGTGCTCCACCCCGACCGCCGCGGCCATCTTGCCGCCGAAGCCGTCCGGGTCCTCCCAGATCGCGGTGCGGGTCACGCCCGGCGAGACGGTGTTCACGCGCACCCCGCGCGGCCCGAACTCCTCGGCCAGCGACTTGCCCAGCGCGGTGAGCGCCGCCTTCGCCGCGCTGTAGGCGACCGGGCCGGCGGCGGGCATCCGCGCGTTCATGGACGACACGTTGACGATCGACCCGCGCCGCTCGATCAGGCTCGGCAGCGCCGCGCGCGTCACCCGGACGGCGCTCATCAGGTTCACGTCGAGGATCGAGCCCCACGCGGCGTCGTCGACGTCGAGGAACCCGCCGGGCTCGACGGCGTCCCCGCCCCCGACGTTGTTCACCAGCAGGTCGATGCCGCCCAGTTCGGCGAACGCCTCGTCCATGAGCGCCGCGACGCCGTCCGGCGTGCTCAGGTCGGCCGCCACGGCGTGCGCCCCGGTCTCCTTCAGCTCGGGCGTGACCGTGCGGGCGGCGCCGACGACGCGCACCCCCTCGGCCGTCAGGGTCCGGACGGTCGCGAGGCCGATGCCCCGGCTGGCACCGGTGACCACGGCGGTCTTCGCGTCGAGGTTCAGCTGCATGACGTCTCCTTCTTGAACTACAGGTACAAAACAAGGGCCGAAAAAACGGCGGACGAACCGCCGCATACAGAGTCAGAGGGAGTCGATCACCCCGTCGATCACCCGGTTGAGCCGTTCGGGGCCGTCGGCGACCCGGGCCAGCAGCCGCAGGCCCACGACCGTGTTCGACAGCAGGCCGCCGAGCGCGGCCGCGTCCCGCTCCGGCGCGATCTCCCCCGCCCGCTGCCCCTCCTCGACCAACGCGCGGAAGGCCGCCTCGGTCCGGTCGAGCATCCGCCGGACCAGCTCGCTCGCCTCCGGGTCGTCGCGCCCCAGCTCCGCGGCCGTGTTCACGGCCATGCAGCCGCGCCGCCCGCCGTCCGCGAGGTCCATCGCCACGAGCATCTCCAGCGCCCCGCGCAGCCGCTCCTTCACCGGCCCCGGACGCTCCAGCACCGCGACGAACGCCACCGCCTGGTCGTCCCGGTACCGCCGGAGCGCCCGCTCGAACAGTTCGTGCTTGCTGCCGAAGGCGTTGTAGAGGCTGCCCTTGCCGATGCCGATCGCGTCGACCAGGTCCTGCGGGGTCGTCCCGGCGTAGCCCTTACGCCAGAACACCTGCATCGCCCGCTCGACCGCGACGTCCGGATCGAACTGCTTCGGCCTCCCCATGCCCGAACCACTAGCACGGTTCTTGACCTCTAGGTCAAGAACCTTTCCCGGCGCGCGGCGGGAAGATCGCCGCGACCGCGCGGACGACGGCGTCCCGGCGGGCGGACGGCGCCGGATCGGCCGCCGCGCACCGGGCGACGGCCGAGAGTTCCCCCTGGTCGAGCCAGGTGTGGGCGATCTGCGACACCAGGGCCAGCACGTCCACCGGATCCCACGAGGCGTCCAGGTCCCCCGCCTCCTGGGCGCCGCGGATCCGCTCGACCTTGCAGCGGATCGCGTCCCGGTACAGCGCGGAGGCGGGGTCGTCGGAGACGTCGCCGGTCAACTCCAGCCGCCCCCAGGCGATGAACCGGTACCGGTCGGGGTGCGCCGCGAAGTAGTCGAACAGCTGCCCGGCATAGGCGGGCAGGTCGGCCGGGTCCAGGTGGACGGCGTCGGCCGCGGCCGCCAGTTCCCGCGCGGCCACGAAGGCGTACAGCTTCTCCTTGCTGCGGAAGTACGCGTACACGCGTTCCTTGCTCGTCTGGGCGGCCCTGGCGATCCGGTCGACCCGGGCACCGGCGATCCCGTGCCCGGCGAACTCGGCCCCCGCCGCGGCGACGATCCGGTCACGGGTGGAGTCGGTGCTGGCCATGCCGTCAGCCTAGCCAACCGAACCGTTCGGTTTGACCGCGCGCCGGGGCACACTAGGCTGGCCATACCGAACGGTTCGGTTCGTCCTCGGGAGGGAACCACCATGCAGCAGCGCACTCTGGGCCGCCAGGGCCTGGTCGCTTCGGCCATCGGCTACGGCGCGATGGGCATCTCGCTCGGCTACGGCCCCGGCGACGACGCCGAGGGCGCCGCCGCCATCCGGCGCGCCCGCGAGCTGGGCGTCACCCACTTCGACACCGCCGAACTGTACGGCTGGGGCGCCAACGAGAAGATCGTCGGACGGACCGTCGCCCCCTTCCGCGACGAGATCACCATCGCGACCAAGTTCGGCTTCACCCGCGAGATGGGCACCGACTCGCGCCCCGACCACATCCGCGACGTCCTCGACAACAGCCTGCGCTACCTCGGCGTCGACCACGTCGACGTCCTGTACCAGCACCGCGTCGACCCGGACGTGCCCATCGAGGACGTCGCCGGCACCGTCAAGGAACTCATCGAAGCGGGCAAGGTCAAGTACTTCGGGCTCTCCGAGGCCGGGCCGCAGACCATCCGCCGCGCCCACGCCGTCCAGCCCGTCTCGGTCCTGCAGACCGAGTACTCCCTGTTCGAGCGCGACGTCGAAGAGCTCTTCCCCGTCCTGCGCGAACTCGGCATCGGCTTCGTCGCCTACTCCCCGCTCGGCCGCGGCTTCATCACCGGCACCGCCAAGCCCGCCGGCGAGTACGACCCGACCGACATGCGCAACCACGACCCCCGCTGGCAGCCCGGCAACTACGAGAAGAACCTCGACGCCGTCCGCCGCTTCGCCGACCTCGCCGCGGCCAAGGACGCCACCGTCGCCCAGCTCGCCATCGCCTGGCTCCTCGCCCAGGGCGACGACATCGTGCCGATCCCCGGAACCCGCAGCCCCGCCCGGGTGGAGGAGAACACCGCCGCCGCCGACCTCCGGCTCACCCCGGCCGACCTGGACGCCATCGCCGAGATCCTGCCCACCGGCGGCTTCGGCGCCCGCTACGCCGGCGGCGCCGTCCCCACCTGGATCTGACATGGGCTTCATGGCCGACCTGGCCGAGCCGCTGATCCGCCGCGGCCTCGTCCGCCCCGACGACCTGGACGGCTGCACCGCCGGCGAGATCGAAGCGCTGATGGCCGCCCAGGGCGTCACCGCGCTCCCCTCCCTCTACCGGGAGTTCCTGGAGTTCGGCGGCCGCACCCCCTACTGGCTCGCCCGCTACGAGTGGGACTACACCTGGCTGCTGGAAGAAGCCAAGGACACCGCCCGAGAGATCGTCGTCGACGACGGGCTCGACTGGGCGTCCTTCGCCGACACGTTCGTCTTCCAGACCCACCAGGGATACCTGTTCTTCTACTTCCGCGCCGAAGACCTGACCCTGCCGGACCCGCCCTACTGGGTGTACCGGCAGGGAGGCGAGGTCGCCGGCGGCGAGCCGTTCAGCCGATTTCTCCAGGACTTCGCCGACGCGCTCCCCCGCCTCGCCGCCGGGCGCACGCGCCCCGGCGACGGGCAGGCCCCCGCCTGACCGGCCGGCCGGTCAGGCGAACTCGGGCGCCATGGCGGCGGCCATCTTCAGGTGCGGGGCCGCCCGGTCCGCGTCGCCCAGGCGCTGGAGGGTGCGGCCCAGCAGGAGCCGCGCGTAGGCGTCGTCCGGCGCGGCGGCGATCAGCCGCTCCAGCACGCCGCGGGCGCGGGCCAGCTGGGCCGAGTGGAAGTAGGCGCGGGCCGCGACCCGGCGGACGTTCAGGTCGTCGCCGTGCCCGTCCAGCAGGGGCTTCAGCAGGACCAGCGCGCCGAGCGGGTCGCGCCGGTCCAGCAGGGACTCGGCCCAGCGCAGGCGCCGCACCTCCGCGGGCATCTCGCGGCCGCGGTCTCCGCCGGCGAGGAAGCCGGCGATCGCCTCCGGCGGCTGGGCGCCCGCCAGCGCCCGGTCGCCGACCACGATCGTCGGCGACGTCGCGATGCCCCTCGCCTTGCCGACCAGGAGGAGTTCCCGCACCTCGCGGTCCCCGGCGCCGGTGCCGAGCAACGCGGCCCCCTCGGCGAATCCCGACCGGACGGCGACGTCCCCGAGGAGGCGGCGGTCGCTGATGTCGGCGCCCTCGATGAAATGCGCCCTCATCACCTGCTCGGCGACCTCGTTCTGCAGCGCGGTGCCGCCGTGCTCCAACGCCAGGTGCAGCAGCCGGTGCGCGCCGTGGCTGCCGGCGCGCCAGGCCGCCCCCCACCGCGGCCCCAGCCCTTCGTCCGCCGCGATCCGGGAGACGCGGACCCGGTTCTCCGCAGGCGTCAGCCCCGGCGCGCACTGCCGGAGGGCGCCGTCGACCATCGGGTCGCGCAAGGCTTCCTCAAGGGGAACCGCCCGGTCGGGCGTGGTCGGGTCGATCCTGAAGGGACGCCAGATCACCTCCGCTTCGGCGCCGTCGAGCGCCTTCTCCAGGCGCCGCTTGCCGATGAACGCCCACGCGCAGACCACGTCCGCCCAGATCTCGATTCGCATACCGAGGACACTAACCGACATCTGTCGATTAGTAAATCGACAGATGTCGGTTAGTGTGGCGGCATGAACCCGGACGACCCTCGCGCCGTCCGCAGCCGCGCCCGGCTGCGGACGGCGATCCTGGACCTGGCCGCGGCCAAGGAGACCACCGCGATCACCATGGCGGAAGTCGCCAGGCACGCCGGCGTGAACCGGGCCACCGTCTACCAGCACTTCCCCGACGTGAACGCGCTGGTGACCGACGCCATGGAGGACGCGCTGGCCCACGTGGCGCGCGCGGCGGCGCTCTGCCCCCTCGACGCGCCCCGGGACGACGTGCCGCCACCGCTCCGCGCGCTGTTCCAGCACGTCTCCGACAACGCGGCCCTGTATCGGCGCATGCTGGGCAGCCGGGGAAGCGCGCTGTTCGCCGCGCGCATGCGGGCACGGCTGACCAGCGAACTGGCGGCCTCGTTCCGGGACGGGCGCCGCCCCGCCGGGGTCGACGACGTGCCGGCCGGGGTGCATGCCGCGTACCTGGCGGGCGCCCTGATCGGCGTGCTCGCCACCTGGGTCGACGACGACGCCCCCGCGCCGGTCGAGGAGACCGCCCTGGCTTTCTGGCGCCTGTTCCGGAACTGACCCCGGACCCTCGTGCCCGCCCCGTCCGCTACTGGGCCATGTCGACGAACCGGCTGTAGTGCCCCTGGAACGCGACGGTCACGGTCGCGGTCGGGCCGTTGCGGTGCTTGGCGACGATCAGGTCGGCCTCACCGGCCCGCGGCGACTCCTTCTCGTACGCGTCCTCCCGATGCAGCAGGATCACCATGTCCGCATCCTGCTCGATACTGCCCGATTCGCGAAGGTCGGACACCATGGGCTTTTTGTCTGTTCGCTGTTCGGGGCCTCGGTTGAGCTGCGACAGCGCGATGACGGGGACGCCGAGTTCCTTCGCGAGCAGCTTCAGCGACCGGGAGAACTCCGACACCTCGACCTGGCGGCTCTCCACCCGCTTCCCGGACGTCATCAGCTGCAGGTAGTCGATGATCACCAGGCGCAGGTCGTGCTGCTGCTTCAGCCGCCGGCACTTCGCCCGGATCTCCATCATCGACATGTTGGGGGAGTCGTCGATGAACAGGGGCGCCTCCGCGACCTCGCTCATCCGCCGCGCGAGCCGCGTCCAGTCCTCGTCCTGCATCGTGCCGGACCGCATCGCGTGCAGCGCCACCCGCGCCTCCGCCGACAGCAGCCGCATCGTGATCTCGTTGCGGCCCATCTCCAGGCTGAAGAACGCCGAGGTCAGCCCGTGCTTGATCGACGCCGCCCGCGCGAAGTCGAGCGCGAGCGTCGAGTTGTGGGTCGGGATGCACGAGCGCCCCGCCAGGTACATGTGGTCGTCGTTGTCGACCTGGACGCACCGCACCGGCACGCTCGCCACCGGACGGACGTCGACGATGTGCCGCTCACGCGCGTCGTCGAGGACGATCCGGTGGGTGCGGCCGTCGCCGGCGGGTTCGACGGCGGCGCGCCTGCCGAGGGTCAGGAGGAGTTCGCGGACGGCGTGCGCGAGGACCTCGTCCGCGAGCGTCAACCGGACGCGGCCGTCCGCCCCGGTGGTCGCCGCCGTGTCGAGGAGGCCGTCCAGCAGGGCCAGGCGCTGCCGGACGGACGCGCGCAGGCACACGTCCGGGAGGTGCGGCGCGCGGCCGGCGCCGAGGCGGAGCCCGAGGAGGTAGGGGTCGGCGGGGAGGTCGGCTTCGGGGAGGTCGAAGGGCGCGGCGACCTCGACCGCGTGGTTCCGCGTGCCGTGGCGGAGCGTCGCGAAGATCTCCGCCGTCGTCCGGACGGCGCGGCCGCCGGTCTCGGCGGCCGCCGGGGACGTGCACCGGTGGGCGGCCGTCAGCATGGCCGTCGTGGTCCTCCTGCCCTGGCCCGCCGGGCGCAGGTGCCCGGGCGGAGCGGTGGTGCGCCACTGGTGTCCGGCGTCGGCGACGATGACCTCGCCGTCGGAGAACTCGACCTCGTAGCAGGGGCGGTCGCGCATCACGTCGGTGGCGGCGACGACGCGGGTCGGCTCGCCGTCGGCGCCGATCAGGCGGTCGCCGACCCGGACCTCGCCCATCGTCGTCCAGCCCGTGGGGGTCGGCAGCGGTGTGTCCAGTCCGAGCGCCTTGCCCATCGCGGGGCGGGCGGCGACGACGATCATCTGGCCCGGGTGGAGGCCGTTGGTGAGGGCGTCGAGGTCGGCGAAGCCGGTGGGGGTGCCGACCATCTGGCCGCCGCGGCTGCCGATCGCCTCGATCTCGTCCAGCGCGCCGGGCATGATCTCACTGAGCGGCACGTAGTCCTCGCCGGCGCGCTTCTCGGCGATGGCGAAGACCTCGGCCTGGGCGCGGTCGAGGACCTCGTCGGCGTCGGCGCCGTCGGCGGCGTAGCCCATCTGGACGATGCGGGTGCCGGTCTCGACGAGGCGGCGCAGCACCGCGCGCTCGTGGACGATCTTGGCGTAGTAGCCCGCGTTGGCGGCGGTGGGCACCGAGGAGATCAGCGTGTGCAGGTAGGGGGCGCCGCCGATGCGGTTGATCTCGCCGTTCTTGGTCAGCTCGCCCGAGACGGTGACGGCGTCGGCGGGGTCGCCGCGGCCGTAGAGGTCGAGGACGACGTCGTAGATGATCTGGTGCGCGGGGCGGTAGAAGTCGGAGGTGCGCAGGACCTCGATGACCTCGGCGATGGCGTCCTGGGAGAGGAGCATGCCGCCGAGGACGCCCTGTTCGGCGGCGATGTCGTGCGGGGGAGTGCGCTCGAACTCCTGCTCCTGAGGCCCGATGTCGGACACGCTCACGGCTGCACCCCCTTCATCTCGGACGGCGGCGGCCCCGTCCGCGCGACGCCCGTGCGTCTCAGGTCTATCCGAGGCGTCGGACATTCTCCCGAGCGCGGCGGGCCGGGAGCAAAGCGGCCTGTGGACAACTCTGTGGACAACCTGTGCAAACACGCCGTGGAGCTTGTGCACGACCTGTGGACAACTCTGGGGAAAGTTCTCTACAAGATCGCCTGGCGAGTCGCTGACCAGGCATGACGTCATCCACCGGGTGTGAGGGAAAGAAAGTCGGCCGGGAAGTCCAAGGTAAGGGGTGAAAGCCGTTTCGCCGGTTACAGCCTGGTAGGTTTCAGCGGTGACGAACCCCCGCCGCCGCCTCATGAACGCACAGGACCGCGAGATCCTGCGGCTCGCCGTGCCGGCGTTCGGCGCCCTCGTCGCCGAACCGCTGTTCCTGCTGTCGGACAGCGCCATCATCGGGCATCTCGGCACCCACCAGCTCGGCGGGCTCGGGGTGGCGGGGCAGGCGCTGAGCACCCTGGTCTACCTGTGCGTGTTTCTCGCGTACGGGACGACCGCGGGCGTCGCGCGCCAGGTGGGCGCCGGGGACCTGCGGGCCGCGATCCGGCAGGGCATCGACGGGATGTGGCTCGCCCTCGCGATCGGCGCGGTGATCGTCGCCGCGGCGTGGCCGCTGGTCCCGGGGATCGTGGACGCTTTCGGGGCCTCGCCCGACGTGGCCCCGTACGCGGAGACGTACCTGCGGGTGAGCCTGTTCGGCATCCCCTCGATGCTCGTGGTCCTCGCCGGGACGGGCGTCCTGCGGGGGCTGCAGGACACGCGGACGCCGCTGCTCGTGGCCGTTGGGGGGTTCGGCGCGAACCTCGTGCTCAACGTGCTGTTCGTGATCGTCCTGGAGTGGGGGATCGCGGGCTCGGCGTGGGGGACGGTGATCGCGCAGACGGCGAGCGCGGCCGTCTACGTCGCGGTGGTGCTGCGGGGCGCGCGGCGGCACGGGGCGCCGGTGCGGCCGGACGCCGCGGGGCTGCGGACGGCGGCGACCGCGGGGTTCGGGCTGCTGCTGCGGACGGCGGCGCTGCGGGTGGTGCTCATCGTCGGGACGTCGATCGCGGCGCGGATGGGCGACGCGGAGATCGCGGCCTACCAGGTCGGGTTCCAGGTGTGGACGCTGCTGGCGTTCGCGCTCGACGCCATCGCCATCGCGGGGCAGGCGATCACCGGGCGGTACCTGGGGGCGTCGGACGTCGCGGGGACGCGGGCGGTCACCCGCCGGATGGTGGGGTGGGGCGTCGTCTGCGGGGTGCTGTTCGGCGTGCTGATCCTCGCGGCGCGGCCGCTGCTGCCGGGGCTGTTCACCGGCGACGACGCCGTGCGGGACCTGCTGCTCGCGTCCCTGCTGCTGGTCGCGCTGCTGCAGCCGGTCGCGGGCGTGGTGTTCGTGCTGGACGGCATCCTGATCGGCGCGGGCGACGGCGCGTACCTCGCGGTGACGACGCTCGCCGCGACGCTGGTGTTCCTGCCCGCGGCGCTCGTCGCGTACTGGACGGGCGCGGGGCTCGTCGGGCTGTGGATCGCGATCGGGCTGTGGATGGCCACGCGGATGCTCACGCTCGGCCTGCGGGCGCGCGGCGACCGCTGGATGGTGACCGGCGCCGTCCGCTGAGCTACGCGGAGTCACGTTACGTGTTCGAAAGTGTGCGTATCGAATCGGCAAAGCACACACGCCCCATGCTCCACGCTCACTACTATTCGAACATGTGTTCTACGGACGGCGAGCGGTTGGCCCGGCTGGCGCAGGCGATCGACGACCTGGCGGCGGAGGGCCTGGCCGAGCTGCCTCCGGAGACGCTGGTGGAGCGGGTCGCGGGCATCTGGTCGCTGGTGGAGGAACTCGATCCGGAGATCGCCCGCCGCCGCTCCGGCTACACCGCCCGCGACACGTGACGGGCGCGCTCAGCCGAACGGGTCGAACGGCGGGAAGATCGACGCCTCCGGGTACCCGCCGCCCTTCGGCGGCCCGTCCAGCCGCTTCGCGACCTCGCGGCGCAGGTCGGGGAGCCGCCGGTAGAGCCGGTCGCCCGGGCAGGCGGTCGCGTTGAAGTCGCGGTGCCCGACGATCGCGTCGGACGGGTCCAGGCGGTACTGCTCGCAGAGCCACGCGCACACCTCGACCAGCGAACCCCACAGCCGCTGGGGCACGCCGCTCCTGGTGTAGGTGCCCTCGTTCTCGATGCCGATGGTGTGGTCGTTGTGGTGGAGCACCTGCGCACCGACCGCGAGCCGCCCGGCCCGGATCGAGCTCAGGCTCTGGTTGCGGCCCTCCATGACGATGCCGCCGCGGCTGATCGTGAGCTGCTGGCCGGCGTCGTCCCAGCCGTTGTCCCGCATGTGCCAGCGCTGGATGCTGCGCGACAGCGCGAACGCGTGCGCGAGGGACCGGTCCTTGCTGTTCGCCGTGGCGGTGTGGTGCACGATGATGCGGTCCGGTGCCCGGTTCAGCACCTTCGCGGCGCGTTTGGGCGGACGGGCTTTCCAGTCCTCGCGCGTGTAGACCCGGGGCTCGTTCGCCCGGAACTCCGCGCGTTCGCCGGGCGGCGTCGCCTCACCGGGCGACGGCTCCTCGCCGGGCGCCGCCTGCCCGCCGGGCGGCCCGGCGGCTCGTTCGTCCGCCATGGCCCCATGGTGCGGCCCGAGTCCCGCCGCGAGCAAGCCGGCCCCCATGGCCCCGCCGATGACCGTCCGGCGCGACACCGGCGGCTCGAACTGCGGATCCTCCCCCGATCGCACGATCAACACCCTCCCCGTCCGTCCCGTAGTGATCTAGTAACGGAACGTATCCGGCGGTGGTCGATCACCCAAGCACCGGGGGGGTCGCTGGCGTTTCACGTGAAGCGGCCCCCGCGCGGCGAACCGCGCGGGGGCCGTTTCGGGGCCGTGCGGGCGTCAGCCCTCGACGACGTCGACGTCGATGGTGGCGTTGACGTCCGAGTGCAGCCGGATGCTGACCCGGTGCGTGCCGACGGTCTTGATCGGGTTGCCGATCTCGATGCGGCGGCGGTCCAGGTCGGGGCCGTCGGCGGCCTTGACCGCCTCGGCGATGTCGGCGGCGGTCACCGCGCCGAACAGGCGGCCGTTGCTGCCGGTCCGGGTGCGCAGCGTGACGCGCAGCCCGCCGAGCCGGTCGGCGACCTCCTTGGCGTGCTCGACGGTCGCGATCTCGCGGGCCGAACGCGCCTTCTTGATCGAGTCGATCTCCTTCTCGCCGCCGCGCGTCCACCGGATGGCGAACCCGCGCGGGATCAGGTAGTTGCGGCCGTAGCCGTCGCGGACCTCGATGACGTCACCGGGCTCGCCGAGCCCGGAGACCTGCTGGGTCAGGATGAGCTTCATGATCTGCTTCCCCCCGGCCTCAGCGCGCGGTGCTGGTGTAGGGCAGCAGCGCCATCTCGCGGGCGTTCTTGATCGCCGTGGCGACGTCGCGCTGGTGCTGGGTGCAGTTGCCCGTGACACGACGGGCACGGATCTTGCCGCGGTCGGAGATGAACTTCCGCAGCAGGACCGTGTCCTTGTAGTCGACGTAGGAGATCTTCTCCTGGCAGAACACGCAAACCTTCTTCTTCGGCTTGCGCGGAGGTGGCTTCGCCATCGTGGTGCTCCTTTGGGAGAGCCCCGCTCACGCGGGAATGGACGTGTGCTGGATCATTGCTCCGCCGGGGTGCGGCGGACGTCTGGGACCGCGGCGGCGCGGAACCGCCGCCGGGTGCCGGCCGGCGCCGGGGCAGGCGCTAGAACGGCGGGTCGTCGTTGTAGCCGCCGCCACCGCCGCCGGTGGCCCAGGGGTCGTTGCCCGGGGCGCCCTGCTGCTGGCCGCCGCCGCCGAAACCGCCCTGGGGCTGCCCGCCCCCGAAGCCGTCGCCGCCGCCCTGCTGGCCGCCGCCGAAACCGCCGCCGCCGCCGAAGCCGCCACCGCCGCCTCCGCCGCCCTGCCGCTGGGTCTTGTTGACCTTGGCGGTGGCGCTGCGCAGTGACGGGCCGACCTCTTCGACGTCGATCTCGAAGACGGTGCGCTTGTCACCCTGGGCCTCGTAGGTCCGCGCCTTGAGCCGGCCCTGCACGATGACCCGCATGCCGCGCTGCAGGCTCTCGGCCACGTTCTCCGCGGCCTGCCGCCAGACGCTGCAGGACATGAACAGCGTCTCGCCGTCCTTCCACTCGCCCGACTGGCGGTCGAACGACCGCGGCGTCGAGGCGACGCGGAAGGAGGCGACAGGTACGCCGCTGTTGGTGAAGCGCAGGGTCGGGTCCTCGACGAGGTTCCCGACGAGGGTGATTACGGTGTCGCCTGCCATGGGGCTCGCTCCGGCTGCTCTGAGGGCTGAGCCCTGGCTCAGTGGACCTCGGGACGGATGACCTTCGTGCGGAGGATCGACTCGCTGAGGTTGAGCTGCCGGTCGAGCTCCTTGACCGTGGCGGGCTCAGCCGACAGGTCGACCACCGCGTAGATGCCTTCGGACTTCTTCTGGATGTCGTACGCCAGGCGACGGCGGCCCCAGACGTCGACCTTCTCGACGCTGCCACCGTCGTCCTTGACGACCTTCAGGAACGGCTCGAGGGCCGCCGGAGCGGTGCGCTCGTCGATGCCGGGGTCGAGGATCGTCATGACTTCGTAACGACGCATGCTGGTCCCTACCTCCTCTGGACTGGTGCGGTCACGGTCTCTCCGTGACAGGAGGGCTGTCGCGTCTCCCGCGGCGGTCGGCTGCCCGGATCGCCGGGCGGACCTGCCACGGGACCGATACAGGCTACCAACTCGGCAGGTGGCCCGTGACCGCGTTCCGCACGCCGCCGGTGCCGCGCGCCGGTTCCCCGCCGGCGCGCGCCCCCGGCGTCCGCGCCGTCCCCGGACGCGGCCGCCGCGGGGCTCCCGTCAGCGGTGCGCTCCGGGACGCGCGCCCTGGCGGCCGCCGGAACGCGGACCGGGACGGGACGACGCCGAGCAGCGCCGCCGTTCCAGCTCGGTCATGATGTCGGTCATGCGGGCGCGCATCCGGGCGGTCTGCGTCGTGAGCAGCGTCAGCTCCTCCACCAGCTCCGCGTCCCCGATCAGCGCCAGCTCGCTGTGGTCCATTGCCTCGCCTCCGCCTTCTCCCCGCTTCCCCTCGGGGACGGCCTCGACTCGTTCTCGAATCCGTGTTCGACCGTACCGGGTGCCGCCGACATTTTCCGCCCGGGCTCGCAGGTTGATCCTCATCCGTCCCGGGAACCCTTAGATCACCGTCCGTCCGGTCGACCGGCCCGCCGGCCGAGCGGCGACACACCACGAGGAGGTCCGATGCCACAGGAGGCAGCCGGGAGCAGGCAGGCGGCCCGAAGCGGTCCGGACGCGGCCGCGCGTCCCGACGTCCAGACCGAATCGCACGCGGTGGGGAACGCGCTCGCCGCCGCCTCCATCACCATCGGGATCGCCGCCCTCGTCCTGGGCTGGATCCCCGCGACCCATCTCCCCGGCGCGATCGCGGCCGTCATCGGCCTGCCGCTCGCGCTCTACTCCCAGATGATCTCCGGAACGATCAACCAGCGGTGGCTCAACATCATCGGCATGATCGCCGCGTTCCTCGGCGGCGCGTTCGCGCTGAGCCACGGCGGCTTCTCCGTCTGATCCCCCGCGCGACCGCTCTCGCGCGCGCCCGCCCCCTCGCGCGGCGCCGGGACGGCGGCCCCGCGCACGCCCGAGGACGCGCGCCGGGACGCGCGCCGGAGCGTGGGCGAAGTCGCACCGTACTGTCGTCCTCCGCGGCTAACCTCGGTGGCATGCGCATCGGAGCCCACGTCGACCAGACCAACCCGCTGGACAACGCACGCGCCATCGGCGCCGACGTCGTGCAGTTCTTCCTGGGCGACCCGCAGGGGTGGAAGAAGCCCGTCCTGCCCGAGGGCGTCGAGGCGCTGGCCGGGTCCGGCGTGGACGTGTTCGTGCACGCCCCGTACACGATCAACGTGGCGACGTCCAACAACCGCATCCGGATCCCGAGCCGCAAGAACCTCACGCAGCAGCTCGAGGCGGCGGCGTCCATCGGCGCGAAGGCGCTGATCGTGCACGGCGGGCACGTCCTGAAGGACGACGACCCGGAGACCGGCTTCGAGAACTGGCGCAAGGTGTTCGAGCGGGTCGAGTGCCCGATCCCCGTCTACATCGAGAACACCGCGGGCGGCGGCAACGCCATGGCCCGGAAGTTCGACCGGATCGCCCGGCTCTGGGAGGTGCTGTCGGGCGTCCCGGGGCTGGAGTCCAAGCTCGGGTTCTGCCTCGACACCTGCCACGCGCACGCGGCGGGCGAGGCGCTCATCGACGCCGTCGACCGGATCAAGGCCATCACCGGACGCATCGACCTCGTGCACTGCAACGACAGCCGGGACGCGTTCGGGTCGGGCGCCGACCGGCACGCCAACCTCGGCAGCGGCAGCATCGACACCGACCTCATCCTCACCGTGGTGCGGGCGGCGGGCGCGCCGGTCGTGGTGGAGACCCCGGCGGCCGGGCAGGCCGACGACATCGCCTGGCTGCGCGAGAACCTCGGCTGACCGTCCCGTCCGTCCGGTCCCGGAGCGCGGACGGACGGTCTTCCTCGGAGTTCGCGGGAACCCGAGCGGCGCGGGCTGCGTCTAACCCGATCGACAACACAGGATGGCGCCGTGATCCGTTCGTGGGTCACACTGGCTTAATCCGGAACCAGTCCTCCGCGCACGCGCGATCTCGCCGGTGGCGCGCGAACCGAACGGGGAACCCATGGCACAGCCCCCTTACGACCCCTACGGTTACGGGTCCCAGGACCCGTACGCCCAGTACCAGGCCCAGCCCGCGGTGCAGCACCACCACTACGGCCCGCCGTCGGCGCCCCCCACCAACGGCATGGCGACCGCCTCCATGGTGTGCGGGCTGATCGGCATCGTGTTCTGCGGCTTCACGTCCATCCTGGCGATCATCTTCGGGCACGTCGCGCAGTCCCAGATCCGGCGGACGCGCGAGGGCGGCTCGGGCATGGCCACCGCCGGGCTCGTCATGGGGTACATCGTCACGGCGATCTGGGGGCTCGTCTGGCTCCTCTACTTCATCGGCGTGATCGCGCTGGCAGGCGCCGGCGCCGGCTCCACCTACTAGCCCGCCCGGACGGTCACGCGAGCCGGGGCACGCCCGCCACCTCCACGCCGACGCTCGACAGGAGCACGGTCATGGGGGTGGCGGTGTCGCGCCAGCGCTTGACCGCCCCGGCGAAGAGGTCCAGTACCGCGCGGAACGCCGGCTGGTCGTCCTCCGCGAGTTCGGACCACGACTCGTACAGCACCATGTACCCGTGCTCCGCGGGCGCCCAGGACAGGTCGGTGAGGGCGCCCTCCAGGGCTTCCCAGGTGGTGCCCACCCCCTCGGGGAAGCCGAAGGTCTCGCCGCACAGCCGCAGGAACTCGCCGCTGTCGGAGGCGCGGCGTCCGTCCAGGTGGAAGCCGCGCCAGCCGGCCTCCCCGGCCCGCTCGGTCCAGGCCGCGTCGCCGAGCGCTCCCGCCGCGGGGGGCGTCCGCCACTGGTAGACGCCCGGTGCGAGGCGTCCGGCGGTCAGTTCGTCCAGTGCTCGATTCGCGTCCACGTCGTCATCTCCCCGGTGGTTCGCGCGCCCCGCGTCCGCGGGGTCCCGGGCAACGGCGATCATGCCCCAGAAACCCCCGCAAAACCATGCGTTCCACCCACGTGCCGGACGTCCGGCCCGGCACGCCCGCGTCCCAGGGGCCTCCGGCGCACCGCGAATCCCCGAAGTTCTCCGTGACCTTGGGCGACCCGCGGAACCGCCGGGGCGCGCGTGACCTCCGTGACCTACGGGACGGCCGATGCAGCGGCCCCGCGGGCCGTGCGGCGCGCGGCGCGCCACCGCCCGAGCGACACCGCGTCGTCCGCGCCGTCGAGGACGCCGCCCGCGGGATCGTCCGCGCCGTCGGCTCTGACCGCGTCGGCGGACGGGCGCAGCACCTCCCACACGATGAGCGCGGCGAGTGCGAGCACGGTGACGAACCGGGCGAGCAGCGCGATGTTGTAGACGTCCTGGCCGATGCCGCCCTCGGGGGCGTCCAGGGCCAGCACCGCCGACAGCGTGCCGGACAGGTCCGCGCCGGTGGTCTGCGCGGACACCGACAGCAGGAACCACCAGATGCCGAAGAAGTAGACGATCTCGCCGACCTGCCAGGCGACGAACGCGGGGAGCTTCGGCCGGGCCAGCACCGCGAGGGGCAGCAGCCACAGCACGTACTGCGGCGACCAGACCTTGTTGGGCAGCATGAACGCCACCAGGACGAGGAACATCAGCTGCGGCAGCCGGGGGCGGCGCGGCGCGGCCAGCGCGAGCACCCCGATGCCGGCGCAGAGCACGAGGCAGGTGCCGGTGCCGAGGAGGTTGAGCCGGCCGGTGTCGTCCAGTCCGGGCATGCCCTGGTCGCGGAGGAAGAACCAGATGGAGCCCCAGTCGATGCCGCGGTCCTGGCTGAACGTGTAGAACTGCAGCCACCCGTCCCAGGCGAACAGCATCACCGGGAGGTTCGTCGCGAGCCACGCGGCGGCGGTGCCCGCGAGCATCCGCCCCATCGCCCGCCACTGGCCCGCGCGCACACAGAGCAGGACGAGCGGGCCCAGGAACAGCAGCGGGTAGAACTTCGCGGCGATGGCCAGCCCCAGCAGGACGCCCGCGAGGGCGGGCCGTCGCTTCGACCACGCCGCCAGCGCCAGCGCGGACAGCCCGACGGCGAGCAGGTCCCAGTTGATGTACGCGCTGAGGAGCAGCGCGGGGGACAGGGCGACCATGAGCCCGGTGCGCAGCGAGCGGCGCCCGGCCGCGTACGCCGTCGCCAGGACGGTCGCGACCGCGAGGACGGCGAGCAGCAGCACGGTCACGTTGTAGAACGCCATGCCCCGTCCGTCGTCGCCGAACGGGGACACGAGCCACGCGACGAGCTGCATGAGCCCGCCGCTCAGCACCGGGTACTCGACGAACCGGATGTCGGTGCCGGGGAACGAGTCGAAGTACGGGATCAGCCCGTCGTTCAGCCCGCGCACGTAGTAGAGCGGGTAGACGTCGGTGTAGCAGGCGTTCGTCGTCGTCTCGATGAAGTCGAAGCCCGCGGACGAGCACGGCCGCTTCTGCAGCCATCCCAGCAGGCACACCAGGGCCGTGGCGCCCGTCAGGACCGGGACGAGCCGCGCCATGCGCCCGCGGACGTCCCCGGTCTCGGCGTCGGGCTTCGCGAGCCTCTCAGAAGACGACGACATGGACAGCAAGACTATTGGTGATCGAGCCCGCGCGCGCCCGGGGCTTGCACCGGTCCATTCGGCCGGGGGCGCCGCTCCCGGCACGCGGAAGGCCCGGATCCGCGTGCTGCGGCTCCGGGCCTTCCGGCCGGGCTGGGGCGTTACCGCCGTCCCGTCAGTCGTTCTGCGTATTGGGACCGTTGGGGCCGCCGGGGCCCTCCGGGTTCTCGGGGCGGCACTCGGGGACGGTCTCCCGCCTGTTCTCCCGGTCGCACCACCAGTCCGGGTAGCCCGGCGGGGGGAGGGCGGGGTCGCAGCCGACCGGCGTGTTCCACGGAGACGTGCAGGGCTTCTTCGCTCCGCCGGTCGGCTGGCCGGTCGGGCTCTCCGTCGCCGGCGGCGATTCGCTCTGGCAGTTCTCGCCGTCCTGGCCGCCCGGCCCGTCCTGCCCGGGGCGGCAGGAGGGGGACGTCGACGTGGACGGCGACGACGACGGCGAGGGCGTCGTCAGCTCGGGCTTGGCCCAGGCGGCGACCTCACCGCCGTACACGGCGGGCTCGAACTGCATGACCGGCTGGCCCTTGTGCGCCTGCATCATGAACGTCTTGAACAGGTCGGCGGGGACGGTACCACCGTAGACCTGGGTGTAGTTGCCGATGCCCTCCAGGGACAGCCGGTTCCTGTTCTTGTCCTCGCGCCACATGGCCACGGCCGTGGACAGTTGCGGGGTGTAGCCGACGAACCAGGCCGACCGGTGCTTGTCGGTGGTACCGGTCTTGCCGGCGACCGGGCGGTCCGGGAGGGCGGCGCGCTCACCGGTACCGCTCGTGACGACGTCCCGCATGGCGGCGGTCGCGTCGCGCGCGACGCCCTCCTCGAAGACCCGCTCGCCGTCGCCCCACGGGTTCTTCTTGACGACCTCGCCGTCCTCGTTCTTGACCGGATCGCCGTTGATCTTCTCGATCGACTTGATCACGTGCGCGGGCCGGTGGACGCCGCCGGCCGCGAACGTCGAGTACACCGACGCCATCGTGACCGAGCTGGCGTCGATGACGCCCAGCGGCAGCGAGGTGACGGGCTCGAGCGGGGCGTCCTTCATGCCCATCTTCTTGGCCATCTGGATGACGTTCTCAAGGCCGACCTTCTGGCCGAGCTCCACGTACGACGTGTTGATCGACATCGCCGTCATCTCTTGGAGGTCGTAGACGCCGTCCTCGGCACGGTTGTCGTTCGTGAACGGCGTGCCGTTGATGACCCGCCGGTAGCTGCCGTCCATCGTGGTCTTCAGGCTGATGCCCTGGCTGAGGGCGGTCGCGAGCACGATCGGCTTGAAGGACGAACCGGGCTGCACCTTGCCCTGGAACGAGTCGTCGAACTGCTGCTCCTCGTAGCCGGGGCCGCCGTACGCCGCGATGACGCCGCCCGTCTTCGGGTCGACCGCGCTGAGCCCGAAGTGGATCTCCTTGCCGAGGCCGTTGTCCTTCTTGATCTTCTCGACGGCCTTGGCGGTGAACTCCTGGAGCCCGTGGTCGAAGGTCGTCGTGATCTTCAGGCCCTCGGTCTCCAGGGCGGTCTCCGGGATGCCCAGCGCCTCCAGCTCGCGGACGACGCGCTCGCGCAGGTAGCCGGCCTGCTCGCCGCCCTGCACGTCGCTCCACTCCTTCTGGGTCTGCGGGAACTTCATCGCCTGGCGCTTGCTCTCCTCGAGCCAGCCCTCCTCGACCATGCCCTTCAGCACGTAGTTCCAGCGGAAGACCAGCGCTTCCTTGGCCTTCTTCTTCTCCGGGTCGGTGGGGTTGCCGTAGGTGACGAAGTAGCTCGGCTGCTGGATCATCGCGGCGAGCAGCGCGGCCTGCTCCACGGTCAGCTTGTCGACCGTCGTGTGGAAGTAGGCGCGGGCCGCGGCCTGGATGCCGTACGCCTGCCGCCCGAAGGGGACCGTGTTGAGGTAGAGCTCGAGGATCTTCTCCTTCTTCTCCTCGTTGCCCAGCCGGATGGAGATCATGATCTCCTTCAGCTTCCGGCTGACGGTCCGCTCCTGGCTGAGCCCCGCGAAGTAGTTGCGGGCGAGCTGCTGCGTGATCGTCGACGCGCCGGTGACCTCGCCGCCGGTCGCCGCCGTCACGACCGCCCGGGCGATGCCCGACGGCGAGACGCCCGGTTCCGTCCAGAACTTGCGGTCCTCGGCCGCGAGCACCGCGTTCTGCACGTGCTTCGGCACTTGATCGAGCGGGACGCTGGTCCGGTTCATCCCGACCCGCGCCAGCACCTCGCCGTCCTTGTACTCGATCACCGAGGACTGGCGGACGGCGTCCGCCTGCGCCTCGTCGGGGATCGGCGTCTGCACGTACACCACGACGAGGAGCGTCGCGATGGCGACGATGCCCACGGTGACGACCGAGAGGGCGACCTTCCAGGACGGGACGTACTTCCGCCAGCCGGTCTTCTCCGGCTTGTCCGACGGCTTGCCGCGCCGCCCCCCGGGACCGCCCGGGCCGCCGGGTCCGCCCGGACCGCCCTGCCGCCGCGGACCGGGACCGCCCGGCCCGCCGGGACGCCCCTGCCCGCCGGGGCCGCCGGGGCCGCCCGGCCTGCCCGGACCGCCCGGGCCGCCGGGACGTCCAGGCCCCCCGGGCCCTCCCGGACCGCCGGGGCCGCGTCCCGGCGGGGGGCCGGACGGGCCGGACGGCATCGCCGCGGGCTGCCCGCGGCGCCGCCCTCCCGGGGGGCCCGCGGGACGGGCCGGACCGCCGCCGCGCCCGCCCTGGCGAGGCCCCGGCCGCGGCTGCCTGCCGGGCGGCGGGGAGCCGCCGGGGTTCCCGCGCTGACCGCCGCCGGAAGGGCCGGGGCGGGGGGCGCGCCTGCGGCCCTGGCTGTCTCCGTATTCCGGTCCGTATCGGCTTGGGTTACTCACGCGGCCTCATCAACTGGGGTACGGCTGTGCGTCGTCAGAGGGTACTGCGCACGTGCGGACGTGGGGGCGGGAGCGGTTGCGCCCGATGCCCCTGTGGGGGTCGAACGACCTCGATCATGCCATCCGGTACCGGTTCGTCCGGACCGTTCCGGCGCGATGCCCGATTCCCGGCCCGGCCTGCCCGGCCGCGCGGCGGCGGCGGGGGGCGCCGTGCCGCCCGCCGCCGCGGGCGGCGCCGCCCGCGGCGGTACGCGAACATAATTCATGTCACACCCCGATCTGACAGGACCTCACCGGCGGGACGCCCGGCGGCGCCCGCCGCGCCGCGGGCCGCGATCACCGTCATCGCCGCCTCACTCCGGCGGTCTGCCGAACGGGAGCAGCGGCCGCACGTCCTCGAACTCGGTGTCGCGGTTCCGGCCCCCGCGCCCCCGGCACTGCTCGGCGCCGCGGTTGATCTGGCACCACCACCGCGGCGGCGGGTCGCTCGGCGGCTTGCGGATGTCGCACTCGCCGTTCGGGATCGGCGACCGGCACGGCGGCTTGTCGCCGCCCCCGCCGCCCTCGCCGCGGCACCGCGGGTCGAGGTTGCCCCACGGCTCGTCGCACCACTCCGGCTTCTCGGGCTTCTTCGGCTTCGGCGGCTTCGCCCACTTCTGCGCGATCCCGCCGAACGTCGGCTCGGGGAACGCCTTGGCCTCCAGGCCCTCGGTCGCCCGCACCATGTACGCGCGCCACAGCCGCGCCGGGATCGTCCCGCCCTCGACCTCGCCGATCCCCGGCAGGACGACCGACTTCTTCTTGCCGTCCGGCCCGTTCGCGTCGCTGAACATCGTCACCGCGGTCGACACCTGCGGCACGTAGCCGACGAACCACGACGACACGTTCCGGTCCGTGGTGCCCGTCTTGCCCGCGACGTCCCGTCCGTCCGGCAGCCGCGCCGCCGTCGCCGTGCCGCCCCGGACGACCTGCTGCATCGCGTACGTCGCGTCCGCCGCGACGCCCTTGCTGAAGATCCGCCGCGACTCGTACTTCGGCTTCAGCCGCACCGTCTCGTTGTCGGTCTGCTTCACGATCCGGATGACGTGCGGCTCGTGGTAGACGCCGCCGTTGGCGAACGCCTGGTACCCGGCCGCCTGCTCGATCGCCCGGATGTCGTTGACGCCGAGCGCCAGGTTGATCCCGACGTGCCCCTTCAGCAGGTCGGGGGAGATGCCCGCGTCGGTCTCGGTCTCCTTCACCTCGTCGACGCCGACCTTCCCGGCGAGCTGCAGGAACGCGGTGTTGACCGAGTCCTGCAGCGCCTTCGTCAGCGTGATCGCCGGGCCGACGTCGTGGGTGTTCGGGACGACCGTCGCGCCCGCCGTCCCCTTCGGCACCACGTTGCCGTTCGCGTCGATCGGGGTGTTCGACCGCCCCTCGACGAGGCTCTTGAGGCTGTACCCCTGCTTCAGCGCGGTCGCCAGCACGTACGGCTTCACCGCCGACCCCGCCTGCGCGGAGCCCTGCCACACGGTGTTGAACGACTGCTCCAGGTAGCCCGGCCCGCCGTAGAAGGCGATGACCTCGCCGTTCTCGGTGTTGACCGACACCAGCCCGACCTGGATGTCCTTCTTCGCGAGCTTCTTCGGGTTCACCTGGGAGATGCTGTCCTCGACGGCCTTGCGCGCGTCCGCCATCCGCTTGCGGTTGAACGTCGTGTACACCCGCAGGCCCTTGGTGGTGAGCTCCTGCTCGTCGATGCCGCGCCGCCGCAGCTCCTCCTTGGCCCGCATCAGCATGTAGCCCTGCTGGCCCTCGTACAGCTGGTCGCCGGCGTTGCGCGAGAAGACCTTGGGGAAGGTCTTCTTGTACTTCTCCGCGTCCGCCGCCTTCATCTGGCCCATGCCGACGAGCCCGTTCAGCGTGTACTCGTAGCGGCCCTGCGCCCACTGCCGCCACTGCTTCTCGGCCGGGTCGCGGTTGGGGTGCTGGATGAGCCCGCCGAGCAGGGCGGCCTGGTCGGGCTTGAGCTCCCAGACGTCCTTGCCGAAGTACTCCCGGGACGCCGCCTGGATCCCGTACGTGTTCCGGCCGAGGTAGATGGTGTTCAGGTACAGCTCGAGGATCTCGTCCTTGGTGTACTTCTCCTCGAGCTTCACCGAGATGAACAGCTCTTTGAATTTCCGGCTCATCGTCCGGTTGTTGGGGTCGGAGTAGTAGTTCTTGGCGAGCTGCTGCGTGATGGTGGAGCCGCCGCCGGACCCGCCGGTCAGGTTCTCCCACGCCGCCCGCGCGGTGCCCTTGACCGAGAACCCGGGGTCGGAGCGGAAGCTGCGGTTCTCCGCCGCCAGCACCGCGTTCTGCACGACCTCCGGGACCTTCTCCAGGTCGACGCTCTGCCGCTTCTTCCCGATCCGGCCGATCTCGCTGCCGTCGGTGTAGTAGAAGATCGACGCCTGGTCCTGGACGCCCTCGACCGTCGGCTCCGCGGGGGTCGGCGTGTTCGAGTACGCGACCCACACCAGCGTCACCACGCTCGCGACCCCGAGCCCGATGACCCCGGCCACCAGCTTCCACGAGGGCAGGAAGCGCCGCCAGCCGCTGTCGCGCGACCGCAGGTGGCCGAGAAGGCCCCGCTTCCCCTTCCCGGGGCCGCCGGTCCCGCCCGGCCCCCCGGGTCCGCCGGGGCCGCCCGGTCCGCCCGGCACGCCCCCGGACCCGAACCCGACCGCCTTCGCGGGCGGGTCCGTCGCCGTCGTCTGCGCTCCGCCGCCGGGCGGCGTCCCCGGCGGGCCCATCGCGGCGCCGCCGAACCCGCCCGGGGCACCGGACGCGCCCGGAGCGTTCGGAGCCCCCGGGCCGGCGGGCACGGGCGCCCCGCCCCGGAACACGTCCACGCTCGTCTCCGGGGAAGGCGCGCCCCGGTCGGTGCCCGGGACGTCCGAGCCCGAAGGCCCGGACGCGGGGAAGCCCGCACCCGGTGCGGGACTCGCCCCGGGAGCGTCCGGAACGTTCGAGGACGCAGGAGCGGGCCCGTTCGGCGCAGGCGCGCCCAAGGGGTCGCCGCCGCGGGGGACGTGCACGGTGGCGTCGCCGAACCCGTCCGACGCGCTCGGGCCGGTCCCCGGCGGGCCGCTTCCGGGCCCGCCCGCGGCCGGGGCGCCTTCCGCGTTCGCGGCAGGGGACGGCGGCCCGCCCAGCGGACCGCCCAGAGGGTCGGAACCGGGAGGCACATGGACGGTCGCGTCGCCGATCTCGGGGCCCGGACCGGAGGCCGACGGCGCGGGGCCGCTCAGCGGACCGCCGAGGGGGTCGCCGCCCGAGGGCACGCGCATCGTGGCATCGCCCAGATCGGTCCCCGGCGCGCTCCCGAAAGCGCCTGGACCGCTCAACGGACCGCCGTCCAGCGGTCCCGCGCCCAGCGGACCGCCCAGAGGGTCGGAACCGGGAGGCACATGGACGGTCGCGTCGCCGATCTCGGGGCCCGGACCGGAGGCCGACGGCGCGGGGCCGCTCAGCGGACCGCCGAGGGGGTCGCCGCC
>NZ_QHJN01000114.1:0-25799 GCF_003947565.1 Actinomadura sp. WAC 06369
GTCGCGGGGAGGAGCAGGCGGCGGAGGGCGCGGGCGTCGGCGGGGGAGACCGCGTCGAGCGCCAGCGCGGACTCGCCGGCGGCCGCCTGCTGCCCCGCGCCGATCTTGACCACGCGCAGGCCGGCGAGCCGGTGCCGGAGCCGGGCCTCGGTGTCGACGCTGCGGATCCGGTCGCGGCGGATCGAGCGGTGCACGCGCCGGAGCGCGCCGGTGCGGAGCTCGACGTGCGTCGGGGTGATCCGGTAGCGGGTGAACGTCCAGCGCAGCGCGTCGGCGGCGGCGCGGATCACGCCGACCGCGGCGATGCCGAACAGCGGCCACGTCCCGCCCGACCCGGGGTCGACGCCGAACACGGAGACGGAGAGGACGGCGGGGAGCAGCGACAGCAGGCTCCGCGCGAGGTCGACCCACGTCACCCGGACGTGCAGCCGCCGCCAGCCGGCGGGCGGCGCGGGCGGGGTCACGTCGCGTCCCCGGGGGTGGCCTGCGCGATCCGCGACAGCCGTTCGGCGGTGCGGGCGGCGGTCTCCCGGTCGAGGCCGCCGATGTCGACGGCGCCGCGCGACGAGGCCGTGGTGACGCGCAGCGTCGAGAGCCCGAGCAGCTGTTCGAGCGGGCCCTGGACGGCGTCCACGGTCTGCACGCGGGAGAGCGGCGCGACGCGCCATTCGCGGACCAGCCAGCCGGTCAGGGCGTAGACGGCGTCGTCGGTGGTCTCCCAGCGGTGCACCCGGTACCGCCACAGCGGTTCGACGAGCACCCCGGCGAGCAGGAGGGCCGCCGCGCCCGCGATCAGGACGGCGAGCCAGGGGCGCGCGGGCGTCCAGAGGGCGTACGCGGTGACCGCCCCGGCGAGGAGCGGCCCGGTCAGGACGAGCGACTGGAGCATCCACCAGGCGACGGCGCGGCGCTCGACCCGGTGCCGCGGCGGCCGCAGCGTGAGCGTCCCGGGCGCGTCCCCCGCCCCGCCGGTCACGGTCCGCTCCGGACGGCGTGGTCGATGAAGTCGAGCAGCGCGGCGGACTGCGCGGGCAGGTCGACGGCGCCGTCGTCCGCCCAGGAGCCGAGGACGCCGTCGGCGCAGCGCAGGATGATGTTCGCGACGGTGCGCGGCTCGAACGCGCGGAACTCGCCGTCGCGCTGCCCGCGGGCGAGGATCTCGGCGAGCCCGTCGACCTCCTCGGCCGTCTCGGCGGCGAAGGCGGGGGCGCCGTCCGCCGTCCGGTGCCCCGCGACGATCTCGATCATGGCGAGGAACTCGGTGCGGTGCGCCGCGAAGTACTCGAGCTGGGCGCCGATCCAGGCCCGCACCTGGCCGAGCGCGGTGGGCTCGGCCGAGATCCGGGCCTCCATGTGCGTCCACACCCGGTCGAAGAAGCCCGTCACCACCGTGCGGAGGAGGTCGTCCTTGCCGCTGAAGTGGTAGGTGATCACGCTCTTGCTGATGCCGGCCCGCTCGGCGATCCGGGAGAGCGAGGCGTTCGCGTACCCGGCCTCCGCGACGACCAGGGCCGCCGCCTCGACGATCTGCGCCCGCCGGGCCTCCTCGATGAACGACCGCCGTTTCCGCCCGGACGGCTCGTTTTTCGGACTCATGGTTGGATTTTAGGCCGATCGGCCTAAAATTCGACACCATGGACGGAAAACAGATCGGCCGTTCGACTCGGGGACGCCGCCCGTGACCGCGCTGCTGTGGGCGGGCGCGGCCGGCGCGTGGGGGTTCGTCGCGGTGTTCCTGCTGGACGGCTGGACGCGGCCGGGCTACCGGCCGGTGCGGCATCCGGTCAGCGCGCTGGCCCTGGGCCCGCGCGGGTGGGTGCAGACCGCGAACTTCGCGGTGTGCGGCGCGCTGATCACCGCGGGAGGGGTCGCCGTCGCGGGGCCGCTGGACAGCGCCGTCCTCGCGGGCGCGATCGCGGTGTTCGGCGCCTCGCTCGTGGCGTCCGGCGTGTTCCCCATGGACGCCATGCGCGGCTATCCGCCGGGGGCCCCGGACGGGACGCCGGCGGAGACGTCGCTGCGCCACCGGCTGCACGACCACGCCGGGGTGGTGGTCTTCGGTTCCCTGCCGGTCGCGGCCGCCGTCGCGGCGTTCGCCGTGCCCGACCCCGCCTGGCGGTGGTACTCGGGCGTGACGGCCGTGCTCTTCACCGCCGGGTTCGGGGCCTTCGGGCACGCGTGGGAGACCGACTCGGCGCGCGCCGGCCTGGTGCAGCGCGCGACGATCATCGTCGGCTGGCTCTGGCTCGGACTGCTGTTCGCGTACGCGGCGGCCTAGCCCGGAGCCGTCCGGGGGTCAGACCGCGAGGTCGCGGCGGAGGCGCTCGACGTGGCCGGTCGCCTTCACGTTGTAGTACGCCTTCTCGATCTTGCCTTCGGGGTCGATGACGAACGTGGAGCGGATCACCCCGACGACGACCTTGCCGTACAGCTTCTTCTCCCCGTAGGCGGCGTACGCCTTCAGCACCTCGTTCTCCGGGTCGGAGAGCAGCGGGAACGTCAGGCCCTCCTTCTCGCGGAACTTCGCCAGCTTGGCGGGCTTGTCGGGGGAGATGCCGACGACGGCGACGCCGGCGGGCTCCAGCGCGTCGAGGCTGCCCTGGAAGTCGACGGACTCCTTGGTGCAGCCGGGCGTCATCGCGGCGGGGTAGAAGTACAGGATCACGCGCTTGCCGCGCAGCGACGCCAGCGACACCGGGTTCCCGTCGGCGTCGGGAAGCTCGAAATCGGGGGCGGGATCCCCCGGCTGCAGCCGCTCGGACACGTGTTCCGCCTTTCGCTCGGGAAATGCCTTCAACCGTACCGGGTGGGTGTGTCGGGCGTTCGCGGGCGAGACCTGCAAGACTGTTCGGATCATGCGTCGACCGACATGGTGAGGACACACGGCATGGCTGACAGGGGCCGCGACCCGGAGGCAGTGGAGCGGGAGATCGAGCGCACCCGCGAGGAACTCGCGCGCAACATCGACGAGCTCGCGGAGCGGCTCAACCCGAAGCACGTCGCCCAGCGGGGGACCGAGCGGCTGAAGGAGGAGGCCCAGATCGTCGCGCAGGCGATGGGGTCGCTCGTCCGCCCGGCCGAGGGCGAGGACGGCGAACCGGGGCGGCTCGATCAGCGCGTCGTGCTGGCCGGGGTCGGCGCGGCGGTCGCGCTGACCGCGCTCGTCCTGTGGCGCCGGAGCCGCAAGCGCCGCTGACCTCCCCGACCTCCCGAGGCGCCGGTCCGCACCCGCGGGCCGGCGCCTTCGCCGTTCGTCAGGCGAACTGCGGGAGGTGCGCGCGGTGGGCGGCGAGGCCCTCGTCGAGGATCCGCTCGGCCGTGTGCTTGGACCGGACGAACGGGTGCGCCATGAGCGCCTGCAGGGCGGTGCGGCGGTCGCCGGTGACGGCCGCGTCGGACGCGAGGCGCTCGTAGGCGTGGATCGCCTGCGTGAGCCCCCGGACGGGCGCGGGCAGCGCGCCCATCGTGAGCGGGACGGGCCCGGAGCGGCCGACGATCGCGGGCGCCTCGACGATCGCGTCGTCGTCGAGGGACGACACGGCGCCGCCGTTGCGGGTGTTGACGATCATGCGGCGGTTCTCGTCGCGGTGCAGGGCGCAGATGACGTCGACGGCGAACTCGCCGTGCTCGCCGCCGCCGCGCTCCCGGGACGGGTCGGGGTCGGGCGCGCGGGACTCGGCGTCGACCCGCTCGTAGTAGGCGGGGAGCATCGCGAGGATGTCCTGCGCCCGGGTGGTGCCCTTGGCGCGGAGTTCGCGGACGACGTCGTCGTGGAAGAAGTAGTACTTCGCGTAGGAGTTCGGCAGGAAGCCGAGGGTCTTCGCGAGTTCGGCCATCCGGGACGGGTCGCGCCACGGGGTGGCGCCGCCGCCCGGGACGTCGAGGCCGTCGAGGAGGCGCGGCAGGTCGAGTTCGGCGCCGTCGAGCCGGACGCGCGACGCCCACGTCGCGTGGTTCAGCCCGATCCAGTCGGCGTCGAGCCGGTCGGCGGGGAGGCCGAGGAGCCCGGCCCACATCTCGGTGTCGCCGGCGAACTGGTCGCAGAGCCCGATGATGCGGGCGCCGGTGGTGCGGGCGACGGCGTCGGTGACGACGTTGGTGGGGTTCGTGTAGTTGACGATCCACGCGTCCGGGGGCGCGGCGGCGGCGATCTCCAGGAGGACGGGCACGGAGCGCAGGGCCATCAGGAACCCGCCGGGCCCCGCCGTCTCCTGCCCGACCACGCCGTGCTTCAGCGGGATCGACTCGTCCAGGTGCCGGGCCGCGAGCCCGCCGGGGCGGAACGTGGTGAACACGTAGGAGGCGCCGTCGAGGGCCGCCTTGAGGTCGGTGTGCGCGGTGACGGTGAGGGACGCGCCGCGCGCGGCGAACATGGCGCGGGCGAGGCGCGTCATGACGTCCAGGTGGGCGGCGTCGATGTCGTGGCAGGCGAGCTCGGTGCCGGCGAGGTCGTCGGCGCGGTGCAGCACGCCCCGGACGACGCCCGGCATGTAGCCGCTGCCGGCGCCGATGATGGCGATCTTCACGCGGTCACGCGTCCAGGTCGGGGGCGGTGGCGGTGAAGCGGGCCTCGACGGCGGCGCGGACGGTCTGCCGCGCGGGTTCGAGGTCGATCGGCTCGGGTTCGGCGGCGGACTCGGCGGCGCCGTACGCGGCGGCCAGCCGGACCGGCACCGGGCCGCCGGCGTCGGCGCGGCCGAGGCCCTCGTCGGACAGTTCGAGCAGGCCGGTGAGCCGGGCGCCGAGGGCGCCGGCGTAGCTGCGGGCGCGAGCCACGGCCTCCTGCGCGGCCTGCCGCGCGGCGCGGGCGTACACCTCGCTGTCGCGCCGCAGGTCCCAGTCGGGGCCGTGGACGTAGGTGCGTTCGAGGTCGCCGAGGCGGGCGACGAGCTCGCCGAGGACGCCGAAGTCGGCGATGACGGGCTTGATCCAGACGGTGCCCTGGTAGGCGCGGACGTCGCCCTCGCGGCGCCGGTGCCTGAGCACCGGGGTGATCGACAGCCCGCCGGTCTCGAGCCGCTCGACCGCGTCGCCGTAGGAGCGGATCAGCTCCAGGCAGCGGTCGTTGCGCTCGCCGAGCCGGTCGAGCGCCCTGCGGCGGTCGCTCTCCTGCGACTGGACGTGCACCGACAGCCGGGCGATCTCGGGCTCGACCTCCAGCACCGCCTCGCCGCGCACACTGATGACGGGTGCGTCGCTCATACCCGCCAACCTAACCGCTCCTCAGAGGAACGTGCGGCCCTCGCCCCGATAGGTCGGGACGGTCCGGACGAACCGGTCGCCGTCGACGAGGTGGACGGCGTCGAACCGCTCG
Organism: Actinomadura sp. WAC 06369; assembly: GCF_003947565.1. Taxonomy (NCBI): domain Bacteria; kingdom Bacillati; phylum Actinomycetota; class Actinomycetes; order Streptosporangiales; family Thermomonosporaceae; genus Actinomadura; species Actinomadura sp. WAC 06369. The sequence continues at coordinate 5,315 of NZ_QHJN01000114.1, forward strand.
CACAGCTCGCCCGCCTTGGTGTGCCGGAACCAGACGCGGTCGCCGATCCCGAGCCGGTCGGCGGCGGACCCGAGCAGCGGCGTCTGCACCTCCCCGGCGCCCTCGTTGGAGTCGTAGGCGAGGCCGGTCGGCAGGTAGGGGACGGGCAGCCGGATCGCGTCGCCGGGACCGGACGCGAGGTAGCCGCCGCCGAGGACGGTCACGACGCCGGGCCCGGGGCGCCGCACCACGGGGAGCGCGAACAGCGCGGCGGGCCGTCCGGCGAAGTTGGAGTACTGGTCGAACAGGTGCGGGTGGTAGAGCCCGGACCCGGCGGCGACCTCGGTGACGGCGCGCTCGGCGACGGTCTTCTCGACGCTGCCGGTGCCGCCGCCGTTGACGAACTCCAGGTCGGTCAGGTTCCGGACGGCCCGGACGATCGCCGCGCGCCGCCGCGCGAGCTCCAGCCGGGACCGCTGCTGCATGGCGCGGATGACGCGGGCGCGCGCGGGACGTCCGGGCGGCAGGTCGCCGACTCCCGCGATCTGCGACTCGTAGGCCATGAGCCCCACGAGGTCGAGGGCGGGGCGCTTGAGGATCTCCTCGGCGAAGGCGCCGACGTCGGCGGCGGTGCGCAGCGGGGAGCGCAGCGCGCCGATCCGGACCCGCCCGCCGAGCGGGCGGTACGACGCGTCGATGTCGATGCAGACGCGGATGCGGCGGTCTCCGGCGGCGCGCTCGATCATGTCGAGGTGCTCGGGGCAGTCGACCATGAGCGTGACGGCACGGGCGGCGTCGCTCGCGGCGAGTTCGGCGAGCGCGGCGCGGTCGGCGGTGGGGTAGGCGACGAGGATGTCGTCGCTGACGCCCTCGGCGGCGAGCCACAGCGCCTCGGGCAGGGTGAACGCCATGACGCCGGCGAAGCCGTCCGTGGCGAGGACGTCCTCCAGGAGGGCGCGGCAGCGGACCGACTTGCTCGCCACCCGGATCGGTTTCCCGGCGGCGCGGCGGACGAGGTCGGCGGCGTTGGCGCGGAAGGCCGCGAGGTCGACGACGGCGAACGGCGCCTCGAACCCGGCCGTCGCGGTGTCGTAGCGGTCCCGGAGGTTCATGGGGCCCACACTGCCATATCCGGCGGCAAATGTGAAAACCCTTCACATCGGGGTCGGGGCGCCGGTCAGCCCGCGCGCGGATGGTCCGCGAAGAACTCCCACAGCCGCTCGCTCGCCCCGGACGGCCACTCGTGCTTCCCGCCGGCGATCGTGCACAGCGCCACCGCGACGCCCTTCGCCCCCTTGCCGGTGCTCTTGCAACTCCCGTTCTCGCCGAGGCCCGGGATGTCCTTCTCCAGCCCGGGGAGCCCGGCCCGCTTCCGCCAGAAGTCGACGGCCTCCGACACCGGCGGGAACGGCCGCTTGTCGTTGAAGTCGCGGTCCCCGCCGCCGTCGAACGGGACGTTCGCGTCCGCGGTGCCGTGCACGATCATCGCCGACACCGGCTCCGCCGGCGAGCAGTCGGTGACGAGCGCCCCCTCCACGGGGCCGATCGCCGCGACCTTGCCCGGCTCCCGGCACGCGAACTCGTAGGCCATCCCGGCGCCGTTGGAGAACCCGGTCACGTACACCCGGTCCGGGTCGGCGAGCCCCGCCCCGGTCAGCTTGCCGATCAGCTCCGACAGGAACTCGACGTCGTCGATATCGCCGATCTTCGCGGCGCCGCAGCAGTCGCCCGCGTTCCACGTCGTCATGAACCCGTTCGGGTAGGCGACGAGGAAGCCGTGCTCGTCCGACAGCTCGCTGAAGCCGGTCCGCTTCTCGGCCCGGTCCATGGTCGAGAGCCCGCCGTGCAGGGCCAGGACGAGCGCGGGCGGCTCGGCGGGCCGGCCGTCCTCCCACTCGCCGTCGGCGACCTGCGGCGGGACGTGCAGCAGGTACTCGCGGTGGCCGAACGCGTCGACCTTCAGTTTCTGCTTGTGCGTGCCCGTCTCGGTCGGGACGCCGTCCACCTTCGCCGGGCGCCCGCCCTTGCCGGGCTCGCCGCCGCCTCCGCCGTCCGAGCAGCCCGCCAGGAGAAGGGACACCGCCGCCGCCACGAGCAGGATTCGCCGCATGGCAGGCAACGTAACCCCAAAGGACGGCAATAAACTACTTACTGGTAGTCAAGGCGGACGCCGCCGGCGCGGCCGGCGCGGGCGGCGCGGGCGGCCGCTCGCCCCGCCCGGGCTGACACGCCTCCCACCGGCGGGAATGGCGTCTTGGGGCGGGGGCCGGCGCGTAAGCTCGGGGGAGCCCGGCCCCCGGGCGTCCCCGAACACCACAGACCGCGGCGAGAAAGAAAAATCGTGAAGCAATACGTTCTGACCCTGTCGTGCCCCGACCGTCCCGGAATCGTCGCCGCGGTCTCCGGGCTCCTCGCCGAGCGCGGGTGCAACATCCTGGAGAGCCAGCAGTTCGGCGACCCCGAGACCGGCACGTTCTTCATGCGGGTCCAGTTCGCCGCCCTCGCCGACACCGACCCCGACGAGCTGCGCGGCGCGTTCGCGTCGCTGGTGCCCGAGCTGGGCCTGGACTGGAAGCTGCACGACCTCGCGGAGCGGCCGCGCGTCCTGATCATGGTGTCGAAGGGCGGGCACTGCCTGAACGACCTGCTGTACCGGCACCGCTCCGGGCTGCTGGACATCGACGTCGTCGCGGTCGCGTCCAACCACCCCGACCTGCGCCCGCTCACCCAGTCGTACGGGATCGACTACCACCACCTGCCGGCCGGGTCCGGCGGCAAGCCCGCGCAGGAGGCCGAGATCCTCGCGCTGGTCGAGCACTACCGCGCCGACCTGGTCGTCCTCGCCCGCTACATGCAGATCCTCTCCGACGACTTCTGCGCCAAGCTCCCCGGGCAGATCATCAACATCCACCACTCGTTCCTGCCGAGCTTCAAGGGCGCCCGCCCCTACCACCAGGCGCACGCGCGCGGCGTCAAGGTGATCGGCGCGACCGCGCACTACGTCACCGCCGACCTGGACGAGGGCCCGATCATCGAGCAGGAGGTCGCGCGGGTCGACCACACCCACAGCCCCGAGGAGCTCGTCGCCGTAGGCCGCGACGTCGAGTGCCTGGCGCTCGCCCGCGCCGTCCGGTGGCACTCCGAGCACCGCGTCCTGCTCAACGGCGACCGGACGGTCATCTTCCGCTGACGGCCCGCCCGCCCGCGCGCGGCCCGCACCCCGCGATCTTGCGCTGACGTGCGCAAATGTCGGCATGGCGCGTTTCACTCTCCGTGCTTTTCGGTCACGATGGGCAACGACGTCCGACGTGGCTCACGGGGGTGGCTGTGACCGAGACGCTGGTCAAAGACCTGATTCGGGACGAGCGGAACGAGAGGCGGGCGCGGCGGCTGGCGGTCCGCGAGTTCCGGCCGCAGCGGGCGCTCGCCGGGCTGACGGCGGCGCTGCTGCTCACCGCGCTCGGCGGCGTCGCCGCCGTCGAGCTGCTGGCGGCGGCGCTCGGCTCCGGCGTGCACCCGATCCCCGGCGCGGACCGCGTCGTGGACGCCCTGCACCGGCTCCCGTGGCGCGACCCGGCCGTCACCGCCGGGGCCGCCGCGACCGCCGCGCTCGGGCTCGCGCTCGTCCTCGCCGGGCTGCCGGGGCGGCTGCGGGCCGTCCCGCTGGCCGGGACGGACGCGCGGCTCGCCGGCGGGCTCGGCCGCGGCGACCTGCGGCGGACGGTCGCGGACGCGGCCCTGGCAGTGCCCGGGATCGAACGCGCCCGCGTCCGCGTCCCCGGCGCGCTGCGGCGGCGCATCGTCGTGCGGGTCGCGACGCCGTACCACAATCCCGCCAACCTGGCCGACCTCGTGGCGGACGCCGTGGCGGAGCGGCTGGCCGCGATCGAGCCGATGCGGCGGCCGCCGGTCGACGTCCGCGTCGGCTACCGCCGGGGCTGAGGGGGACGCATGCGGATCGCGATCACGGCGACCGGGGCCGCCCTGGCGGGCTGCGGCGCCGCGGCGCTCGCCTTCGGGCGCGGCGCCTTCGGCCTGGCGGACGCGCCGCCCTTCCATCCGGCGCTGGTGGCGTTCGCCACCGAGAGCCTCTGGTTCCTGCCGGTGCTGACCGGCCTCGCGGAGGCCGCGGCGCTGAGCGGCCAGCTGTGGCTGATCATGCAGCTCCGGTCGGCCGTCCAGCAGTGGCGGCCCGACCTGGACGCCCGCACCCGCGACCGCGCGCTGGAGGCCGCGGGCGACCTCGACCGGGACGCGCGGAGCCTGCCGGGCGTCACGGACGTGCGGATCCGGCTGACCGGCAGCGTGCACCGGCCGCGGCTGCGGATGACGGTGGTGTGCGCGGGCGACGCCGTGCTGGGCGAGGTGTACGGGGAGCTGGGCGCCGGGCCGGTGGAGCGGTACCGGCGCGCGGTCGGCCTGCCCGACCTGCCCGCCGTGATCCGGTTCCGGCTGGCGTTCCCCCGCCCCGACCGGCGCCGCCCGCGCCTGGAGACGGCCTGAGGCGCGGCCGGGCCCGCGGGACGCGCGTCCCGCGGGCCCGGCCGCGCCGCTTGCTCCGGAGCCCGCCGCACCCCGGCGGGCGGGACCCGGGTCAGGGCTTGGCGGTGCCGACCGCCGCCGGCTCCGGCTCGCCCCCGCGCCCGTCCGCGCCGCCGTCCGTGCCGCCGTCCGTGCCGCCGTCCGCGTCGGCCGGACGGTCGGGGCCGCCGCCGTGGTGGTCGTCCAGCATCGTGGCCTCGTCGAACGGGTCCTCCCCGGCGAGGACGCGGCGGGCCTTGTCCCGGTCGAACTCGCGGGTCCAGATGCCGATGACGACGGTCGCGACGGCGTTGCCCGCGAAGTTGGTGAGGGCGCGGGCCTCCGACATGAAGCGGTCGATGCCGACGATGAAGCCGACGCCGTCCACCAGCTCGGGCTTGTGCGACTGGAGCCCGCCGGCGAGGGTGGCGAGCCCGGCGCCGGTGACGCCCGCGGCGCCCTTCGAAGCGATGATCATGAAGAGCAGCAGCGGGATCTGCTCGCCGACCGACAGCGGCTGGTCCTGCGCGGACGCGATGAACAGCGTCGCCATCGTCAGGTAGATGGCGGTGCCGTCGAGGTTGAACGAGTAGCCGGTCGGGACGGTGATGCCGACGACCGGGCGGCTGATCCCGAGGTGCTCCATCTTCGCGATGAGGCGGGGCAGCGCCGACTCCGAGGAGGACGTCGACAGGATCAGCAGGAACTCGCGGGCGAGGTAGCGCAGCAGCGTGAACACGTTGATCCGGGCGACCGCCCACAGCACGGCGCCGAGGATCACGAAGACGAACACGACGCACGTGATGTAGAAGCCGACCATGATGACGGCGAGGCTGCGCAGCGCGTCCCAGCCGCTGGAGCCGACGACCGCCGCGATCGCGCCGAACGCGCCGACCGGCGCCGCCCACATGATCATGGACAGCACGCGGAAGACGAGCTTCTGGAGGTGCTCGATGCCGCGCAGGATGGGGGCGCCCGCCGGGCCGAGCTGCTGCAGCGCGAACCCGACCAGCAGCGCGACCAGGAGCGTCTGCAGGACCTCGCCCGTGGTCAGCGCCGACACGAGCGTGTCGGGGATGATCCCGAGCAGGAAGTCGACGGTGCCCTCGCCGCCCTCGGCCTGCTCGTGCGCCGACGACACGCTCGACGGGTCGAGGTGCATGTTCTCGCCCGGGTGCAGCATGTTGCCGACGACCAGGCCGATCGTCAGCGCGAACGTCGACATCAGCAGGAAGTAGCCGATCGTGATGACGCCGACCTTGCCGACGCTGGCCGCGCGGGCGACCGAGCCGACCCCGAGCACGATCGTGCAGAAGATGACCGGCGCGATCATCATCTTGATCAGTTTGACGAAGCCCTCGCCGATCGGCTTCAGTTCGAGCGCGAAGTCCGGCGCGGCGATCCCGACGGCCACGCCGGCGATCACGGCCGCGATGACCGCGAGATACAGGTAGTGCATGCGGTCCTTGCGCTTGCGGCCCGCTGGGGTGGGAGTGGCGGTCACAGTTCTGTCTCCTCTGCTCAATCCGGCGGGCACACTATGCGCGCGGCCTGTGACCCCAGTCACGTTTGTGTACATTTCGTTCACGTGTCGGGCACCGGAGGTTTGCGGAAGGTGAAGGCGCTGGCAGCGGCGTCCTACGGACGCTGGAGCCTGGCGCGGCGGCTGCTCGTGCTGCAGGCCGTCGTCGTCGGGCTGCTCGTCGTCGTCGGCACCGCCCTGGCCGGACTGGACGCCCGCCGCGCGGCGCACGACCGCGCCGAGCAGACCGTCACGGCCGTCGCCGAGAGCATCGCCGACTCCCCGAACCTGCGGGCCGCGCTCGACGGGCCCGACCCGACGTCCGTCCTGCAGCCCTACACCGAGCTGATCAGGCACGACACCGGCATCGACTTCATCACGATCATGGCGCCGGACGGCACCCGCTACACCCACCCGGAGCCCGCGCGGATCGGCGGCCGGTTCATCGGCACCACCGCCCCCGCCCTCGCGGGGCGCACGTTCAGCGAGACCTACACCGGCACCCTCGGCCCGTCCGTCCGGACGGTCGCGCCCGTGTTCGGCGACGCCGCGTCCGGTGAGCGGGGCCGCGTGGTGGCGCTGGTCGCGGTCGGCATCACCGTCCGGGAGATCTCCGCGGAGTTCGAGGAGCGGCTCGTGTCGCTCGCCCTCGTCGCCGTCGCGGTGCTGGGCGTCGGGATCGCCGGCAGCTACCTGATCTCCGCCCGGCTGCGCCGCCAGACGCGCGGCGCCGCGCCCCGCGAGCTGCGCGAGATGTTCGACTACTACGAGGCGATCCTGCACGCCGTCCGGGAGGGGCTGCTGCTGACCGACCGGGCCGGGCGGGTCGTGCTGTACAACGACGCGGCCCGCGACCTGCTCGGGCTGCCGCCGGCCGGGCGGGCGCGCGGCCGCCCCGCCGCCGACCTCGGGCTGCCGGACGCGCTGACCGCGGCGCTCGTGTCGCCCGCGCCGCGCTCGGACGAGATCCACGTGGGGGACACGCGGGTCCTGGTCGTGAACACCTCGCCCGTCCGGTCCGGGGACCGCGCGATGGGGAACGTCGTGACGCTGCGGGACCACACCGAGCTGCAGGGCCTCACCGGCGAGCTGGACACCGTGCGCGGGTTCGCCGAGTCGCTGCGGTCGCAGGCGCACGAAGCGGCGAACCGCCTGCACACGGTGGTGTCGCTGGTGGAACTCGGCCGTCCGGAGCAGGCCGTGGAGTTCGCGACGTCGGAGCTCGCGGCGGCGCAGCGGCTCACCGACCGGGTCGTCGGCGCGGTGAGCGAGCCGGTGCTGGCGGCGCTGCTGCTCGGCAAGTCCGCCGAGGCCGCCGAACGCGGCGTCGAGCTCGACCTGGGCGCCGACTCGGCGCTCGACGGCCCGGCGGGCGGCGTCGAGCCGCGCGACCTCGTCACGATCCTCGGCAACCTGATCGACAACGCGGTGGACGCGGCGGTCGCCGGGGCCGGCCGGCGGCCGCCCCGGGTGACGGTCACCGTGCGGTCCGCGCCGGACGCGCTGCTGCTGACGGTCGCCGACAGCGGGCCGGGCGTCGACCCGGCGGCCGTCCCGGACCTGTTCCGGCGCGGCTGGACGACCAAGGACGCCGGCGACGACGCGGTGGGGCACGGCCTCGGCCTCGCGCTCGTCGGGCAGGCGGTGCGCCGCAACGGCGGGACCGTCGAGGTGCGGAGCGCCGAGGCGGGCACGGAAGAGGGCCGCGGGGAGTCGGGGGCGGAGTTCGCCGTCCGGCTGCCGGTCCGCGAACGGACGGAGGAGACGGTGCGATGAGCGGAGCGAACGGCGGTCCGGGCGGCACGAACGGCGGCGCGGCGATCCGGGTGCTGGTGGTGGAGGACGAGCGCGTCGCGGCGGAGGCGCACCGCGTCTACGTCGAGCGGGTCCCCGGGTTCGAGGTGGCGGGGGTCGTCCACTCGGGCGCGGACGCCCTGCGGTTCTGCCGCCGCGAGCCCGTCGACGTCGTCCTGCTGGACTTCTACCTGCCCGACACGCACGGCCTCACCGTGTGCCGGGCGCTGCGGGCCGAGGGCCGCGACGTGGACGTCATCGCCGTCACGTCCGCGCGGGACCTGACCGTCATCCGGTCGGCGGTGTCGTCCGGGATCGTCCAGTACCTGCTGAAGCCGTTCACGTTCGCGTCGCTGCGGGAGCGGCTCGAACGGTACGCGCGGTTCCGCGACCAGACGGCGCGGGACGGGGAGGTCGCGGGGCAGGCCGACGTGGACGGGATGCTCGCCGCGCTCCGCGCCCCGGGGCAGCCGGCGCTGCCGAAGGGGATGAGCGGCGACACGCTGGAGCGGGTCAGCGCGGCGCTGTCCGGCGCCGCGGACGGGCTGTCGGCCGCGGCCGTCGCCGACCTGACCGGCGTCTCCCGCGTCACCGCCCGCCGCTACCTGGAGTACCTCGCCGACAACGGGCTGGCCGCGCGCCGCCCTCATTACGGGCAGATCGGACGCCCCGAGGTGCGCTTCTACCCGGAGCGCGCGCAGGCCGCCGGGTAGAACGGGCGCGACTCGGGGTACCACTGGGACGAAGGTTCGTCAGTGCAACGACATCGGGGGAGTTGTCGTGGGTGACGTGAGCGACAAGACCGAGCGCAGGACCCAGGGCGAGGGGGCCCGCGACGCCGCGGCCGAGGGCGGCGAGCGGGCGCCCGCGCGGGACGCCGGGCAGCGCCGCAAGGGCGCGGCGCCGAAACCGGGCGACGCCGCGCGCAAGATGCGCGCGATGTTCAAGGGGTAGGCGGCTCGGCGGAGGCGTTCCCGTGCGAGGGCCGGTGGGCGCCACCGGCCCCTTCGCATCCCCGCAAAAGCGCGTTGACCTGGGCTTTGTCCATTTTTTCGGTTTTGCTTCGGCGGTGGCGAGCATCACCCTGACGTTACCGACGCATTGGGGGGACGTCGTGAGTCAGGACGACGGGCGGACCGGCCAGGGCACGACCGGGACGATGCACAAGCCGCCGCAGCAGCAGTCGCGGCGGCCCGAATCGGGGGACCGCAGCGAACTGGTCACGCAGGGCGGGAAGACGACGATCGCCGACGTGGTGGTCGCCAAGATCGCGTCGATGGCCGCCCGGCAGGTCGGCGGCGTGTACGCGATGGGCGCCGGGATGAGCCGCACGATCGGCTCGATGCGCGAACGGATGCCCGGCATGTCGAGCGACACCACGCAGGGCGTGCAGGTGCAGGTCGGGGAGCGGCAGGCCGCCGTGGACATCGATGTCGTCGTCGAGTACGGCGTCTCCATCCCGGACCTGGCGAACGCGGTCCGCCGCAACGTCAGCAACGAGATCGAGCACATGTGCGGGCTGGAGGTCGTCGAGGTGAACATCGCCGTCGACGACGTGCACCTCGCCGAGGAGGACGAGCAGCAGCAGCCCGAGGAGCCGCGGGTCCGATGATCACTTGGACGAACGCGCCGGAGCGGTCCGCGGTGCCGCGGCAGACCGGGCCGGCCCCCGGTGCGGGCTCGGCCCCCGCCGCGGGACCGGCGGCGCCGCCGGTCGAGCCGTCGCCGGCCGAGGCCCTCGCCGAGCGCATCGCCGAACGGGTGCTGTCGTGCGCGGACGTCGTGGCGCTGACGGCCGGCCCGCACGGCCGCGTCGCGACCTACCGGCCGGGCGCCCCGTTCGCGGGCGTCGCCGTCCGCGCCGGCGTGGTCGAGGTCGGGATCGTCGCCCGGTACGGGCGGCCGCTGCCGCTGGTCGCCGAGGACGTCCGCGGGCTCGTCCGCCCGCTGTGCGAGGGGCGCGCGGTCGACGTGCTGATCGGAGACCTCGCCGACGCGGCGAGCTGAGGGGGAGATCCGGATGGACATGAGACTGCTGTGGCCGCTGGTCGGCCTGGCGTTCGGCATCGCGCTCGGGTTCGCGGGCGCGTTCGGCGGCTTCGGCGCGTTCTTCATCGTGCTGCTGCTCGGCGCGTTCGGCTTCCTGGTGGGCCGCGCCATCGAGGGCGAGCTGGACATCCGGCAGCTGTTCACGCTGAACACCGGGAAGCGGCCGCGATGACCGCGCCGCCCGGCGCCCGGCGGGCCGCGCCGCCGGACGCACGGGGCGAGACGCGGATCAGCGACCGGGCCGTCGCGCGCATCGCGGCCCGCGCCGCCGGCGAGGTCGAGGAGTCCGGCGGGCTCGGCCGCTCGCTGCTCGGCGTGCCCGTCCCCGGGCGCCGCACCGCCCGCACCGAGGTCCGGGTGGACGGCCACATCGTCACCGCGCGGGTCGCGCTGTCGGTGACCTACCCGATGCCGGTGCGGGAGACGGCCCGCCGCGTCCGCGACACCGTGCGCGAACGGGTCGAGCGGCTGACCGGGCTGACCGTCCGGCAGGTGGACGTGGACGTCGCCGAACTGGAGCACCCGGCCGCGCGCGAGAGGACGGTCCGATGACGACGCACGCGGGGCACGTCCGCCCGCCCCGTACCGGGCACGCCGACCGGGCCGTCCGGGCCCGCGAGGCCGACCGGGCCGCCCGGCACGCGTTCCGGTCCCGGCGCGTCCGGGTCGCGACGCTCGCCGCGGTCCTGCTGACCGCCGCCGCCGTCCTCACCGCCATCGAGGTGATCACCGGCCTGCTCGACCGGCCCTGGCACCTCATCCCGTACGAACGGGTCTCGGACGCCGCCTGGGACGACCCGAAGGTCCTCGGCATCACCGCCGCGCTCGCCGCGCTGGGCCTGCTCTTCGTCCTCGCCGGGCTGCTGCCCGGCCGCACCCGCATGGTGCCGCTGCAGGGCGACGACCCGGACGTGATGATGGGCGTGAACCGGCGCGGGCTGAAGCGCGCCGCCGCTGCCGCCGCCGAGGACGCCCCCGGCGTCTCGCGCGTCCGCAAGGTGAAGCTCGGCCGCCGCACGGTGAAGGTGCGCGCCGAAACGCCCGTGCACGATCCCGAGGGCCTCGGGCAGGGCGTCGCTTCGTCCGTCCAGGAGCGGCTCGACCGGCTCCGGCCGTTCCCGCCCCGCGCGGTCAAGGTCCGCCTCCGGGCCGAGGGGGACTGATGGACCGGCACCCCGCCCGCACGAACCGCACCGGCCTCATCGTGCTGGGCGCCGTCCTGCTCGCCGCCGGCGGGGCGGGCCTCGCCCGCGGCGCCGGCCTGTTCGCCGACCCGTCCGCGCGGGTGCTGTCCTCGGACGTCCGGCGGTTCGCCGAGGACAACGCGTGGTTCTGGCCCGCGATCGCGGCCGCCGCCGTCGTCCTCGCCCTCGTGGGCGTCCTCTGGCTGGTCGGGCAGGTCCGCACCCGCCGCGTCCCCGAACTCGCGATGGAGCCGGACCCCGACGGCGGCCGGACGCGCCTGTCGGCGAAGGCCGTCACCGGGGCGCTGGAGCGGGAGATCGAGGAGTACCCGGGCGTCCGCCGGGTCCGCGCCCGGCTGCTCGGCTCGTCCCGCGAGCCCGAGCTGCACCTCAGCGTCGCCTACGGGCACCGCGCGGACGCCGCCGACCTGCGCCGCCGCATCCAGGAGGAGGGCGTCCCCCGCCTGTGCGCCGCGCTCGAGCGCGAGACGGTGCCGACGGTCGTCCGGCTGCGCCTGGTGCCGAAGGACGAACCGACGACCGTCGTCTGAAGCCTTGACGACGCTTTGGAACGCCGTTGGGCCGCTGGTGTCGGATATGCGACTAATGTCCGAATACAGAACCTGACGTCGAGAGCAAGAGGAGGCGCGCTTGTCCCACCACCCACGCACGGGCGGCTCCGCAGAGGGGCTCTACGACGTACGGAGGGAACACACGGATCACGGCAGGGGCCCCTTCCACTGAGCGGCCCGCCGGCCCGGGGGGCGCGGCACTTCCCATTTCCACCGCGCCCCCTGGGCCTTCACCTGCCCCGGCACCCGCCCGCGGCGGAGCGCCGCGTCGATCCCCACGAGGTCGGGCGAGTGAGCACACCTTCCCCCAGCCGGTCGCGCAGCAGGGCGTCCTCGTTGATGACCTCCCCGAGCAGCGCCCGGTGCTCGCCGCGTCCGCCGGCCCGCGCAAGCCTCGCGAACAGCGCTTCGCGCATCTCGAAGACGAGGTCGGCGGCCTCCTCGATCGTGGGCGTGGCGTCGGTGGCGGTGCCGCTCGGGTCGTTCGGGTGGTCCGGCCGATCAGCGCAAATACCGCGCAGCCTGAGACTCAGCGTCAGCATTCGATGACGTTGACGGCCAGGCCGCCTCGGCTCGTCTCCTTGTACTTGTCGAGCATGTCGCGGCCGGTGTCGCGCATGGTCTTGATCGCCTTGTCGAGCGTGACGAAGTGGCGGCCGTCGCCGCGGAGGGCGATGCGGGCCGCGCTGATCGCCTTGACGGCGCCGACGGCGTTCCGCTCGATGCACGGCACCTGGACGAGCCCGCCCACCGGGTCGCACGTCAGCCCGAGGTTGTGCTCGATGCCGATCTCGGCCGCGTTCTCCACCTGCGCGGGCGTCCCGCCGAAGACCTCGGTGAGGCCGGCCGCCGCCATCGAGCAGGCCGACCCGACCTCCCCCTGGCAGCCCACCTCCGCGCCGGAGATGGACGCGTTCTGCTTGAACAGCACGCCCATCGCCCCGGCGGCCAGCAGGAAGCGGACGATCCCGTCGTCGTCCCGTCCGGGGACGAAGCGGTCGTAGTAGTGCAGGACGGCCGGGACGATGCCCGCGGCCCCGTTCGTCGGGGCGGTGACGATCCGGCCGCCCGCCGCGTTTTCCTCGTTGACGGCCAGCGCGAACAGCGTCACCCAGTCCATCGCGTGCAGGGGGTCGGCGGGCTTCTCCGCCATGAGCTGCCGGTGCAGCTGGGGTGCGCGGCGGCGGACCTTCAGGCCGCCGGGCAGCAGGCCCTCGCTGTCGCAGCCGCGGTCGACGCACGCCCGCATGACCCGCCAGAGGTCCAGGAGGCCCGCGCGGATCTCGGCGGTCGAGCGGCCGAACGCGCGCTCGTTCTCCAGCATGAGCCCCGAGACCGACAGGCCCGTGTCCGCGCAGCGCTCCAGCAGCTCGGCGGCCGTGTCGAAGCGGTGCGGCAGGACGGTGTCGTCCGGCTTGATGCGGTCGGCGCCGGCCGCGTTCTCGTCCACGACGAACCCGCCGCCGACCGAGTAGTACACCTTCGCGCGCAGTTCGTTCCCCGCGTCGTCGAACGCGGTGAACCGCATGCCGTTCGGGTGCCCCGGCAGCGATTCCTTCCGCTCGAACACCAGGTGCTCGCCGACCTCGAACGGGACGTCCCGGGCGCCGAACAGCCGCAGCCTCCCGCGGGCCCGGACGTCCGCGACGCGCTCGTCGGCCGTGTCGACGTCCACGGTCTCGGGCTTGTCGCCCCCCAGGCCGAGGATCACGGCCTTGTCGCTGCCGTGCCCCTTGCCCGTCAGCCCGAGGGACCCGTACAGGACGGCCCGGACGGACGCCGTCTTCTCCAGCAGCCCGTCCCGGTCCAGGCCGCGGGCGAACCGGTGCGCGGCCGCCATCGGGCCGCCGGTGTGCGAGGACGAAGGACCGATACCGATCTTGAACAGGTCGAAAACGCTGATGGCCATGGATGCCCCCGCGCTCCCCTCCGCCCGGCGCCCGGGCGGAGGGGAGCGGCGATCTAGAGGTTCGGGTACAGCGGGTGCCGGTCCGCGAGGGTCTTCACCCGCGCGGCCAGCGCGTCCCGGTCGAACGACGGCTGGAGCGCCAGCGCGATCACGTCGGCGACCTCGGCGAAGTCCTCCGTCGTGAACCCGCGGGTGGCCAGCGCCGGGGTGCCGATCCGCAGCCCGGACGTCACCATCGGCGGGCGCGGGTCGTTCGGGACGGCGTTCCGGTTGACGGTGATCCCGATGTCGTGGAGGCGGTCCTCGGCGTCCCGCCCGGTCAGCTCCGAGTCCACGAGGTCGACCAGGACCAGGTGGACGTCGGTGCCGCCGGTCAGCACCTTCACCCCGGCCTTCGCCGAGTCCTCGGCGAGGAGCCGCTCGGCCAGGATCTTCGCGCCCTCGACGGTGCGCGACTGCCGCGCGCGGAACTCGTCCGACCCGGCGATCTTCAGCGCCACCGCCTTCGCGGCGATCACGTGCTCCAGCGGCCCGCCCTGCATGCCCGGGAACACCGCCGAGTTGATCTTCTTGCCGTACTCCTCGCGGGACAGGATCAGCCCGCCGCGCGGCCCGCCCAGCGTCTTGTGCGTCGTCGTGGTGACGATGTCCGCGTGCGGGACGGGCGAGGGGTGCAGGCCCGCCGCGACGAGCCCCGCGAAGTGCGCCATGTCGACCATGAGCAGCGCCCCGACCGAGTCGGCGATCTCCCGGAACGCCGCGAAGTCGAGCTGCCGCGGGTACGCCGACCAGCCGGCCACGATCATCTTCGGCCGGTGCTCGGCCGCGAGCGCGGCGACCTCGTCCATGTCGACCCGGCCGTCCTCCGCGCGCACGTGGTAGGGCACCACGTTCAGCACCTTGCCGGAGTAGTTCAGCCGCATCCCGTGGGTGAGGTGCCCGCCGTGCGCGAGGTCCAGCCCGAGGATCGTGTCGCCGTGCTGCAGCAGCGCGAAGTACACGGCCGTGTTGGCCTGCGCGCCGCTGTGCGGCTGGACGTTCGCGTGCTCGGCGCCGAACAGCTCCGTGGCGCGGTCGATCGCGAGCTGCTCGGTGACGTCCACGTACTCGCAGCCGCCGTAGTAGCGGCGGCCCGGGTAGCCCTCGGCGTACTTGTTCGTCAGGACCGAGCCCTGCGCCTCCAGCACCGACGTCGGCGCGAAGTTCTCCGACGCGATCATCTCCAGCGTCGACTGCTGGCGCCGCAGCTCGGCGCCGACGGCCTCGGCGACCTGCGGGTCGGCCTCGGCCAGCGAGGCGTACAGGGAGGAGGACACGCTCACGCCTCCTCGATGAGCTTGCCGTAGGCGGCCGCGTCGAGCAGGTCGCCGGGCGCCTCGGAGATGCGCACCTTGAAGATCCAGCCCTCCCCGTACGGGTCGTCGTTGATCACGCTGGGCTCGTCCGCGACGCCGGTGTTGATCGCGGTGATCTCGCCGGTGACCGGGGAGTACAGGTCGCTGACCGACTTGGTCGACTCCACCTCGCCGCAGGGCTCGCCCGCCTCGACGGTGTCGCCCTCGGACGGCTGCAGCTCGAGGTAGACGATCTCCCCGAGGGCCTCGGCGGCGTGGGCCGTGATCCCGACCGTGACGATGCCGTCCTCGGGCGCCTGCCCGCTGTCGTCGAGACCTGCCACCCACTCGTGCTCTTCGCTGTAGCGGAGCTGCTCCGGAACGCTCACGTTGTTGCTCTCTCTTTCAGGAACGCTTGTAGAACGGCAGGGCGACCACGTCGACCGGTTCGGCCCGGCCGCGGACGTCCACGGCCAGCCCGGACTCCTCGACACCGGTGTCGAGGTACGCCATGGCGATCGGCTTGCCCAGTGTGGGCGACGGCGCGCCGCTCGTCACGACGCCGCACGGAGCGCCGTCGGACGTGACGACCGCATACCCCTTGCGGGGCGCGCGACGCCCCCGCGCCACCAGTCCCACGAGCCTACGGCCCGCGGGGGTCTGCGCCTGCGCCGCCAGGGCGGACTTCCCGACGAAGTCGACGGGCTTGTCCAGTTTGACGACACGGCCCAGCCCGGCTTCGAACGGGGTGGTCTCGGCCGTCAGCTCGTTGCCGTACAGCGGCATCCCCGCCTCCAGCCGGAGGCTGTCGCGGGCCGCGAGGCCGCACGGGACGACGCCGTCCGCGGCCGCGAGCTCCCGCCACAGCCGGACGGCGTCGCCCGCGTCGACAAACAGCTCGAAGCCGTCCTCGCCGGTGTAGCCGGTGCGGGCGACGAGCACGTCGATGCCGGCGACCCGGTCGGCGAGCACGGAGTAGTACGCGAGGCCGTCGAGCGGGGCGCCGGTGAAGCGCGCGAGGGTCTCCTGCGCGTTCGGGCCCTGCAGCGCGACGAGCCCGTAGGCGGCCGAGCGGTCCTCGACGGCCGCGTCGAACCCGCGCGCCCGCTCGGCGAGGGCGTCGTGGACGACGTCCGCGTTCGCGGCGTTCGCGACCACCATCCACGTCTCGTCCGCGAGCCGGTACACGATCAGGTCGTCGAGCACGCCGCCGTCGGGGGCGCAGATCATCGTGTAGCGGGCCTTGCCGACCTTCATCGGCGACAGGTTGCCGACGAGCGCGTGGTCGAGCGCCTCCCCGGCGCCCGGCCCGGAGAGGAAGATCTCCCCCATGTGGGACAGGTCGAACAGCCCCGCGCCGGTGCGGACGGCGCGGTGCTCGGCCGTCTCGCTCGCGTAGCGCAGCGGCATCAGGTACCCGGCGAAGTCGACGAGGTGCGCGCCGAGGTCCGTGTGGACGTCGTGCAGCGGCGTCGTCTTCGCGCTCGGAGTCTTCGCGTTCGGATCGGCGGACATGGGTTCGGCTCCTTCGTCACGGGCGCGACGTGGTCCATCGTCCCACTCGCGCACCGGGCGGCTCGGTGCCTCCCCCTCTGTCATCGGCGCCTGAGAGCTTCACCCGCGGCGGACGGCGGGCTTTCACCTTCGGCGGGGGACCGGGGTCCCCGCTTTCCAGAGGTCGCCTGGTCCGTGCGGTCCGTGGGCCTGAGAGGTTCCGGGGAGGATTTGCTCCTTCGGCGTCCCGGGCCGGCTGCCGGGGACTCTCCCGCACGGGATCAACGGCTTCGCGTCAGGCTAGCAGCGGCGTCGCCGGACCGACCAGCCCCGCCGCGTCCGGCGGACGGGCCCGGCGGACGGACGGGGCCGCGCCATCACGCGCGCCACCGGGGGCGCGCGGATATCGGCGGCTTCGCCAACCGGCTCGTCCATATTTGGGCGTCATACGCAAAATGACCTTCGGAATGGGCGATTCCCGGGGCATCCGGACGGCCCGCCGCATGACGTACGCTGAGTTGGTTCACGGAGATCACCCCGCCGGGCGGGGCTCGGACGACCGGAGGGGCGTGACGCATGGGCTGGCTGGCCGGCGTACTCATCCTTTTCTTCGGCCTGATGGCGTCCATCGCGCTGCACGAACTGGGGCACTTCTCCTTCGCCAAGCTGTTCAAGGTGCGCACGACCCAGTTCATGGTCGGCTTCGGCCCCACGCTGTGGTCGCGGCACAAGGGCGAGACCGAGTACGGGATCAAATGGATCCCGCTCGGCGGCTACATCCGGATGATCGGCATGCTGCCGCCCCGCAAAGGCGACAAGCCCGGCGAGATCCGGCAGATCAGCACCGGCCCGTGGCAGGGGCTGATCGAGTCGGCGCGCGGCGCGGCCCTCGAAGAGGTCCGGCCCGGTGACGAGAACCGCGTCTTCTACGCCAAGCCCTGGTGGCAGAAGCTGCTGATCATGTTCGGCGGCCCCGCGATGAACCTGCTGCTCGCGGTGGTGTTCTTCGGCATCCTGATCATGGGCCTCGGCACGTACGTGAGCAAGCCCGTCATCAACCAGGTCTCCGACTGCATCATCCCCGCGAGCCAGGCCGCGAACGTCGACACCTGCCCCGCGGGCGCCACGCCCACCCCGGCGCGGCAGGCCGGGCTCCAGTCCGGCGACCGCGTCGTCTCGTTCGGCGGCACCCGCATCGAGGACTACGAGCAGCTCCAGCTCCTGATCCGCGACTCGGCGAACAAGACCGTCCCGATGACGATCGAGCGCGACGGGCGGACGCGGCAGGTGAGCGTCCCGATCGCGCGCAACGAGCTGGCCAGCCTGGACGACCCGGACAAGGTCGTCACCGTCGGGTTCCTCGGCATCACCCCCACCCGCGAGCTCGAACGCCAGGGGCCCGGCGCCGTCGCCGAACACATGGCCGACCTCACCGGCCGCACCGTCGAGGCGCTGCTCAACATGCCGCAGAAGATGGTCGGCGTGTGGGAGGCGGCGTTCGGCGGCGAGGAGCGCGACCCGAACGGTCCGGTCGGCGTCGTCGGGGTCAGCCGGTTCGGCGGCGAGATCGCCGCGTCCGACGCGCTCACCGGACAGGAGAAGGTCTCCTACTTCGTCATGCTGCTCGGCTCGCTGAACCTCGCGGTCGGGCTGTTCAACCTCGTCCCGCTGCTCCCGCTGGACGGCGGCCACATCGCCGGCGCCCTGCTGGAGGCGCTCAAGAAGTTCTTCGCGAAGGTCTTCCGCAGGCCCGACCCCGGCTACGTGGACGTCGCCAAGGCGCTGCCCGTCACGTACGCGATGGCGATCGTGCTGATCGTCATGGGCGGCCTGCTGATCTACGCCGACCTGGTGAACCCGATCCGGCTCATGTGACGCCGCCGCCCGGCGCGTCCGGTCCGACGTCCGGCAGGTCGCCGGTCTCCAGGAACCGCTCGAGCGCCACCAGGTACGGCGCGATGTCGAGCCCCTGCGTGCGCAGCCAGGTGTCCGACCCGTACGTCCCCGCGTACCGCTCGCCGCCGTCGCAGATCAGCGTCACGACGCTGCCGCGCTCCCCGCGCGCCCGCATCTCGGTGACCAGCCGCGCCACGCCCCACATGTTCGTGCCCGTCGACCCGCCCACGCTGCGCCCGCCGACCGCGCTCGTCCACCGCATCGCCGCGATCGACGCCGCGTCCGGCACCCGGATCATCCGGTCGATCACCGTCGGCAGGAAGGACGGCTCGACGCGCGGGCGCCCGATGCCCTCGATGCGCGAACCGGATGCCGTCCGCCCCGGGTCGTGGTCCTCGAACGAGCCGTAGAACGCCGAACCCTCCGGATCGACCACCGCGAGCCGCGTCTGGAACCGCCGAAACCGGACGTAGCGGCCGATCGTCGCGGACGTCCCGCCCGTCCCGGCGCCCACCACCACCCAGGACGGCTCGGGGAACCGCTCCAGCCGGAGCTGCTCGAAGATCGACTCGGCGATGTTGTTGTTGCCGCGCCAGTCCGTCGCCCGCTCGGCGAACGTGAACTGGTCCATGAAGTGCCCGCCGCACTCGGCCGCGAGCCGCCGCGACTCGTCGTAGATCGCGCCCGGCTCGTCCACCAGGTGGCAGCGCCCGCCGTGGAACTCGATCAGCGCGATCTTCTCCGGGCTCGTCGACGCCGGCATCACCGCGACGAACGGCAGCCCCAGCAGCCGCGCGAAGTACGCCTCCGACACCGCCGTCGACCCGCTGGACGCCTCGATGATCGTCGTGTCGCGGGTGATCCACCCGTTTGCCAGCCCGTACAGGAACAGCGACCGCGCCAGCCGGTGCTTCAGCGAGCCCGTCGGATGCACCGACTCGTCCTTCAGGTACAGGTCGATGCCCCACTCGGGCGGCAGCGGGAACACGTGCAGGTGCGTGTCCGCGCTGCGGTTCGCGTCCGCCTCCACGAGCCGGATCGCCTCGGCGATCCAGGCGCGCCCGCCGGGGTCGCAGCGATCCACGGTCCCGCCCACGGTTCCCCCCCCTCGATCGTCCATGATCGGCAGGTTCCCACGATAACGGTGCAAGTCACCGGGCATCATGGAGCCCACGGGGGGCTCATGATCCAACTGTTCGAGCAACGCATCGTCGACACCGGCCGCCTGCCGCTGTTCGGCTTCTTCGTCGCGTTCATCGTCACGTTCGTCCTCACGCGGGTGAACGTCCGGCTGATCCGGGCGAACGTCCGCTGGTGGTTCCGCAACGTGAAGGCGGGCGACGTCCACATCCACCACGTCGTCTTCGGCGTCGTCCTCATGCTGGTCGGCGGCGTCGCGAGCCTCGCCGTCCCGGACGGCCGCGTCGGGTTCGATCTCGCCGCCGCGGTCGTCTTCGGCATGGGCTCGGCGCTCGTCCTCGACGAGTTCGCGCTCATCCTGCACCTCAGCGACGTCTATTGGACGGAGAAGGGCCGCGCGTCCGTCGACGCCGTGTTCGTCGCGATCGCCGTCACCGGGCTGCTGCTGCTCGGCGTCAACCCGCTCGGCGTCGAGGGCTCGCCGCTCCCGTCCGTCCCGGGCGTCCAGGTCGAGCTGATCTCCGGGTTCTACGCGGCGTCCCTCGCGGTCAACCTCGTCTTCGCCGTGATCACGCTGCTCAAGGGGAAGATCTGGACGGGCCTCATCGGCCTGTTCGTGCCCGCGCTGCTGCTCGTCGGCGCGGTCCGCGTCGCCCGTCCGGGCTCGCCCTGGTCCCGCTGGCGGTACGACGCCGACTCGCGCAAGTTCGCGCGCGCCGTCCGCCGCGAGAAGCGGATCCGCCGCCCGCTCATCCGCGGCAAGATCTGGGTGCAGGAGTTCATCGCCGGACGCCACGACCTGATCCCGCCCGAACTGCGGCACCGCCGCGCCGCCGCCGACGGCGCCCGCCGCCGCAGGCTCGTCCGCCACCGGCGCCGCGCCGCCGCCCGCGCCCGGCGCGGCGCGCGCGCCGCCGCCCCTGCTGGGGCGTCGGCGTCCGCCCGTCCCGCACCGGGATCCGCCCGACCGCCATGCCGGACGCCCGGGCGGCCGGGCCGGGCGCCCCGGGGGCCTCGGAGCGGAGGTCGACGACGGTGCGGACGCCTTGCGCGCGCAGCCACCGGTAGCCCTCGGCGGTCGGGGCGGCGCC
>NZ_QHJN01000115.1:0-25462 GCF_003947565.1 Actinomadura sp. WAC 06369
CCCTTCCCCGAGGAGATCCACGGGCGGACGATGTGCGGGGTCGTATGGTGCCGCACCGGCGATCCGGACCGCTTCGAGGAGACGTTCGCCACGATCGGGGAGCCGGGCCCGCCCGCCTTCCACTTCGCCTCGCCCATGCCCTACCCCGCCGTCCAGAGCATGCTCGACGACCTGATCCCGCCCGGCTACCAGTGGTACTGGCGCGGCCACTTCTTCGACCGCATCCCCGACGCCGCTCTGGACGTCCACCTGGAGTACGGCGAGAAGGTCCCCACCCCCTTGTCGCTCATGCACCTCTACCCGGTCGACGGCGCCGCCCACCGGACGGACCCGGACGCCACCGCGTGGAGCTACCGCGACGCCGTCTGGTCCGGCGTCCTCGCCGGAGTCGACCCCGACCCCGCCAACGCCGAGGCCATCCGCCGGTGGTGCGTCGACTACTGGGACGCCCTGCTCCCGTACTCGATGGGCGGGTCGTACGTGAACTTCATCGGAGCGGGCGAGGGCCGGGAGCGGGTCCTGGCGACGTACCGCGGCCATTACGACCGGCTCGCGGAGATCAAGCGGACCTACGATCCGGACAACTTCTTCCGCGCGAACCAGAACATCGAACCCGCCCCGCGCCCCTGAGCGCGGGCGTCCCCTCCGACCGCCGACCTAGGCCCGACCAGGACCTTTGACGGAGTTCGTCCCCTTTGGGAATCAGCGTCCCCGTTGGTCGGCTGTACTGGACGTGCGCCTGCGACCGGACGAGCGCCGGTACGGGCCCGCCATGCACCGCGCACCGTGCGGCACCGCGCGGCGCGCCGACGCCACGAGGAGGGAATGCGTCCATGCTCGACGGAGCCGCCGCGGCATCACCGGCGACCGCGCCACCGACGACCGCGCCCCGGACGACCGCGCCCCCGACGACCGCGGGCCCGGGCGGCGCGGCACCGTCCGGGGCGCCGCCGGTCACCGACATCGACGCGGCACGGTTCCGCGCGGTCCTGGGCCGCTTCGCCACCGGCGTGGTCGCCATCACCGCCCTGGAGCCGGGCACCGGGAGCCCCCTGGGCCTGGTCGCGAACTCCTTCACGTCCGTCTCCCTCGACCCGCCCCTCGTGGCGTTCTGCGTCGCGCACACCAGCACGACGTGGCCGCGGCTGCGCGCCGCCGGACGGCTCTGCGTGAACATCCTCGGCGAACCGCAGGAGGACGTCAGCCGGCGGCTCGCGGCCCGCGGCGCCGACAAGTTCGCCGGCATCGGCTGGACCGGGTCGCCCGGCGGCGCCCCGCTGCTCGACGGGGTCCTCGCCTGGATCGAGTGCTCCGTCGAGCAGGAGCACGCCGCGGGCGACCACGTGATCGTCGTCGCCCGGGTGCACGAGCTCGACAAGCACGGCGACGACGACCCGCTGATCTTCTACCGGGGCGGGTACGGCGGGCTCGCCTGACCCCGGCGCCCGCGCCCCCTAGACGGGCTCGTTCTCCGGCGTCCGCAGCCGGGCCAGCACCTGCACCGGGTCGGCCAGGACCTCCGCGAACGCGAACTCGGCGGCGCCGACGAGCGTCGTGTCGTCGCCCAGCGCGGCCGTCCGCAGCCGGACCCTGTCGCGCGGCGCGGCCAGCGCGCCCTGCGCCAGCACGCTGCGGACCTGCGCGGCCGCCCCGAGGTAGATGTCGCGGAGCGTCCCGCCGAACACCACCAGGCCCGGGTTGAAGATGTTGACCAGGTTCGCGACGCCGAGGCCGAGCCACGTCCCGACGCGGTGCAGCGCCTCCCGCGCCACGATGTCGCCCCGGTCGGCGGCGTCCACGACGGCGCGCACCGCGTCCCGCCCCGCCTGGTCGGGGCGCTCCTCCCGGCCGGCGTGGAACAGCAGCGTCCGCTCCCCCACCTCCGCCTCCAGGCAGCCCTTCGACCCGCACGCGCAGCGCCGCCCGCCCGGGTTCACGACCATGTGCCCGACCTCGCCGCCGAACCCCTCGTCGCCGCCGAGCAGCCGCCCGCCGACGATGATCCCGCCGCCGACGCCGACGTCGCCGTGCAGGTAGATGAGGTTGTCGCAGCCGACCCCGGTGCCCCGCTCGTGCTCGGCGAGCGCGCCCAGGTTGGCGTCGTTGCAGACCGACACGGGGATGCCGAGGCCGAGGCGGCGGGACAGCGCGTCGCCCAGCGGGAGGTCGCCGACGTCCAGGTTCGGGCCGAACATGATCGCGTCGTCGGCGCGGCGGACCGTTCCCGGGAAACCCACCGCGGCGCCGACGCAGACCGCGTCCCGCTCGGCCTTGCGGACGAGCGAGCGGGCGCCCGCCACGAGCGTGCCGAGCAGCTCGGCCGGGTCGGAGTCGCGGGCCCGGCGGCCCTCCCGCCGGTCCAGGATCACCCCGCCGAGGCCGACCCGCGCGACGACGAACCGGTCCACCGCGACCTCGAACGCCAGCACGTACACGCGGGTGGACTCCGGCCGGACGACGAGCGACGGGCGCCCGGCGCGCCGCCCGGGCCCCCGCGGCAGCTCCTCGCGGACCAGCCCGGCCGCGGTCAGGTCGGACGTCAGCGCCATGATCGTGCTGCGGTTGAGGCCCAGCGACTCGGCGAGCGTCGCGCGGGACGCGGGGCCCCGCAGGTGCACGAAGCGCAGCAGCGTCCCGAGGTTGTGCCGCCGGACGTCCTCCTGCGACGGTCCCGCCCTCATCGGCGCAGCCCCAGATCGCCGCTGACGCCCGAGGTGATCAGTTCGACGACCTGCCGGTGCGTCACGTCGGCCGTCCGCACCTGCGCGGCGGTCCGGCCGAGGTAGAGCGCGCAGATGCGGTCGGAGACGGCGAACACGTCGTTCATGTTGTGCGAGATCAGCACGACCGCGAGGCCCCGGTCGGCGAGCCGCCGCACGATCTCCAGGACCTGCTGGGTCTGCACGACGCCGAGCGCCGCCGCGGGCTCGTCCAGGACGACGACCTTGCAGTCCCACAGGACGGCGCGGGCGATCGCGACCGTCTGCCGCTGCCCGCCCGACAGGTGCGCCACCCGCCGCCGCACCGAGTCGACCGTCCGGACCGACAGGCCCGAGAGGGTGCGGCGCGCCATGTCCTCCATGGCCTCCTCGTCCAGCGCGAGGCCGCGGCGCCGCTCCCGGCCGAGGAAGAGGTTCTCCACGACGTCGAGGTTCTCGCACAGCGCGAGGTCCTGGTGGACGACCTCGATGCCGAGGGACGACGCCGCGCGGGGGCTGCCGAGCCGCACCGGGCGCCCCTCGAAGCGGTACTCGCCGCGATCGATCGCGTGGACGCCGCCGATGCACTTGACGAGGGTGGTCTTGCCGGCGCCGTTGTCGCCGACGAGGGCGGTGACCTCGCCCGGATGGGCCGCGAAGGAGACGTCGTGCAGCACCTGGACCGAACCGAAGCTCTTGTCGATGCCGCGCAGGTCGAGAACAGGAGTACCGGACATCCCGCTGGGCTCCCACCGTGCCGCGCCGCCGCGTCCCGCGCGGCCGTGGACGCCGAGCGTATCAGCGGTGGCCCACGGCACGGAAACGCCCGCGGGCCCGTCCGGGGCGGGGAACCCGGGCGGGCCCGCGGGCGCGACCGGGGAGCCGACGGCGCGCGCCATCGGCTCCCGGTGGTCGCCGGGCCGGTTCATCTGCCGGTGGCGCTGCGCCGACGGCGGGCCAGCGCGTCGATGCTCGCGGCGAACAGCAGCACGAGGCCGGTGATGAGCAGCGTCAGGTACGCCGACGTCCCGATCAGCCCGAGCCCGTTCTGGATCATCGCGATGACCAGGCCGCCGAGGATCGCGTCCCGCGCCTTGCCGCGGCCGCCGAACAGGCTCGTCCCGCCGATCACCGCGGCGCCCACCGCGTACAGCAGCGTGTCGCCGCCGCCCGCCGCGGTGTTGACCGACATCAGCCGGGACGCCGCGACGATGCCGCTGACCGCCGCCAGCCCCGACCCGATCATGAAGACGGAGATCCGGATGCGGGTGACGTTGATGCCGGCCCGCCGGGCCGCCTCCGCGTTGCCGCCGACCGCGTACACGTGCCGTCCGAACGGCGTCCGGGTGAGAACGAACGTGCAGCCGATCAGCAGGACGCCGACGAGCAGCACGCCCCACGGGACGCCCGCGACCACGGCCAGCGGGCTGGGCGCGCGGTCGACGCTCAGCACGGCGGTGCCGATCAGCAGCGCCGCGGCGATGGCGCCGGACTGGAGCAGGACGAGCTGCAGCGGGCGGGAGTGCAGGCCCGCGGTCCGCTGCCGCCGCCAGCGCAGCAACTGCAGGCCCGCGTAGCCGCCCGAGCAGGCGATGGCGAGCGTCCAGCCCAGCCAGATCGGCATGTTGCGGTTGGCGAGCGCCACGATGACGTCGTCGCGGACGGCGACCGTGCCGCCCTCGCCGATGAGCCACAGGATGACGCCCTGGAGGCCGAGGAAGAACGCGAGCGTGACGACGAACGAGGGGATCCGCACCACCGCGACCAGCCAGCCGATCACGGCGCCGATGACGATCCCGGCGGCGAGGGCGCTGATCACCGCGACCGGCCAGGCGTACCCGGCGTCGGTGAGCAGCTTGGCCAGGACCGCCGCGGTGACGCCGCTCGTCACGCCCGCCGACAGGTCGATCTCGCCGAGGAGCAGCACGAACACCAGGCCCATCGCGAGCAGCGAGATGGGCAGCGCCTGGGTGAACAGGTTCGCGATGTTGGTGTTGCTCAGGAAGGTCTCGGGTTTGAGGGCGGTGAACAGGACGACCAGGGAGATCAGGCCGAGCGCGGCGGGCAGGGCGCCGAGCTCGCCGGCCCGCAGCCGGCCCCAGTAGTCGAGCAGCGCCGATCGCAGGTCGTGCTCGCGCAGGTCGGTGGCGAAGTCCGAGTCCGCCAGCCGCACGGCGGCCTTCTTGCCTTCGGGGATTTCGGTGGACACCTGCTGCCCCTTTTCAGATGTTCTCGGCGGCGGTCGTCGGCGCGAGGCCGAGATCGCCGGAACGGCCGGCGGTGATGAGCTCCACGACCTGGCCGTGGGTGACCTCGGAGCACGCGACGTCCGCCGCGACCCGTCCGAGGTAGAGGGCGGTGATCCGGTCGGCCACCTCGAACACGTCGTTCATGTTGTGCGAAATCAGCACGACGGCGTGGCCGGTGTCGGCGAGCCGCCGCACCAGGTCCAGCACCTGCTCGGTCTGCGCGACGCCGAGCGCGGCCGTCGGCTCATCCAGGATGACGACCTTCGACTCCCACAGGGCGGCCTTGGCGATGGCGACCGTCTGCCGCTGCCCGCCCGACAGGTTCGACACCTGCTGCCGCACCGACTTGACCGTCCGGACCGACAGCCGCGCGAGCGTCTCGCGAGCCGCCTTCTCCATGGACGCCTCGTCCAGCACGGCAAACTTCCGCCGCTCCCGGCCGAGGAACATGTTCTGGACGATGTCGAGGTTGTCGGCGAGCGCGAGGTCCTGGTAGACGACCTCGATGCCGAGGTCGGCGGCGGCGCGCGGGCCGTCGATGGTCACCGGGCGGCCCTCGAACTCGATCCGGCCCGAGTCGACGGGATGGATCCCGGCGATGCACTTGATGAGGGTGGACTTTCCCGCGCCGTTGTCGCCGACGAGGGCCATCACCTCCCCGCGCCGCACCGCGAAGTCCACGTCGTGCAGCACGTGGACGGGGCCGAAGCTCTTGTTGAGCCCGGTCAGGCGCAGTACGGGGTCACCGTTGTCTGCCACGTGTTTCCTTCCAGAGGTCGTGCCCGTGGCGGGCCCCCTGAGCGTCCCGGGGTTCCGGGCACCCGGGGCGCTCGGGGGAGCGGGGGCCCGCCACGAGGTCAACGGGGAGCCGTCACTGGACGCCGGCGTCCTTGCACTTCTGCGCGTAGGCGCCCGCGCACAGCTCCGCGGCCTTCACGAAGCCGTCGTCGACGACCTGCTTGATGTTCTTCTCGGTGACGGTGATCGGCTCGAGCAGCACCGACGGGACGTCGCGGTCGCCCTTCGGGTCCTTGACGGTGCCGTTCGTCTCGCCCTTCTCGCCGTTCAGCAGCGACACGGCGAGCTTCGCGGCGGCGTCCGCCTCCTGCTTGATCGGCTTGTAGACGGTCATGCACTGGTTGCCGTCCAGGATGTTCTGCAGGCCCTGCAGGGTGGCGTCCTGGCCGGTGACGGCGACCTCTCCGGCGGCCCGGTTCTTCTTCAGGATCGAGATGACCGCGTTGCCGATGCCGTCGTTGGCGGCGAGCACGCCGTCGATTTCGCCCTTCTGCTCGGTCCACATCTGCTCGAAGAGCGTGGCGGCCTCCTCGGCCTTCCAGTCCGGGACGGCCTGCTCCGCGACCTTCTTGTAGTTCGCGACCTTGTCGAGGACGCCGTGGTAGCCCTGCGCGAAGAGCGTCGCGTTGTTGTCGGTCGGCGCGCCGTTCAGGTAGGCGATGTTCGCCTGCTCGTCGCCGAGGCACTCCTGGAGGCCCTTGCCGAGGTGCTGGCCGACGACCACGTTGTCGAACGACACGTAGTAGTCGGCGACGCCGCCGAGCGTGAGCCGGTCGTAGTCGATCGTCGGCACGCCCCGGTTCTTCGCCAGGCGCTGCACGGCCGCGGCCGAGTTGGAGTCGATGCCGTCCACGATGAGGACGGTGACGCCGTTGGTGAGCATCTGCTCGGCGATCGTCTGGAACCGCTGGGCCGAGCCCTCGGCGTTCTGGATGTCGTACTCGACGCCCGCCGCCTTGAACGCCTCGGCCAGGTACGGGCGGTCGAAGCTCTCGTACCGGTCCGACGACGTCGTGTCGGGCAGGATCACGCCGATCTTGCCCTCGGCCGTGCCGGTCGCGCCGCCCTCGGAGTCGTCCCCGCAGGCGGTGAGCGACGTGAGCGACAGTGCCGCGGCGGCGGACGCCGCCGCCAGGCGGAGGATCCCCTTGCGCATGTGCCCGGGTCCTTTCTGGGGGGTCGGCCGCAGAGCGGCCTCGGGGGTTGTCCCCGCCGGTGTGCGGGCCCGTCCTGCACCGGCGTGAATGTTGTGCCCCGCAACATATGTCCCGTCCGGCCGCCGCGCCAGACCCGGACCCGGCCCAATTTGTTGTGGGCAGTAACAATCAAGTAACACGAGGCGAACCGCACGTCACCGGCGAACGACCTGATCAAGGCCATGACCGGCACGGACTCCGGATTGTTCGCCGGATCAACATTCCCCGGTTCCGCGCGCCCCCGGAACCGGCGCGGCGCGGTGCGGCTCTGAGAAGGGACCTGTCGCGACGAACGCGGAGAGCCATCGATGACCTCAGCAGGAACCGGCGCCGGACGCCTCGTCGACGAGCTGTGCGGGCGATGGGAGGCCGCCGTGGCCGCTCCGGACCGCGGCGACGCCGAACGGGCCATCGCGGAACTGTACGAGGCCCGCGGGTGGGGACGCCCCGAAGCCGTCGTCTGGCTCGACTCGCCCCTGGCCGGGGCGATAGCGGCGCGGACCCTCCTCTACGGCCACGAGCATCTGGACCCCGCCCGCCACCCCGAGGCCCGCGCCCGCTGGGTCCACGCGGCCACGCCGCGCCTGGAGGGGGCGTACGGGACCTTCGGCGGACCGGAGCCCTCCTCCTTCGAGGAGGACGAGCCTCTCGCCGCGCGGTGGCGGGTCCCGGCGGTGGATTCGGCCCACAAGCTGTCCTACGACCTGGACGATCCGGACGTGCGGGCCGTCCTCGGCCGGGTCGGCGAGCCCGCCTGGGCGGTCAGCACCGCCGTCGCCCACCGCTTCAAGGAGGAGGCGCTGTCGCCCGGCGATCCCGGCCGCTTCGCCGCGGTCGCCGCGCGGGCGCACGAGCGGCTGCTGCGGGACCTGCGCCCGGCCTTCCCCGCCGCGCACTGGGACGCGGTGTCCGCGGCGCTCCGCTCCTGCGCCGCGGAGCCCCGGCCGGACGACTGGAAGCGGTGGCGGCGGGTGTGGGAGGCGGTGCGCGCACCGGACCACCACGCGCTGCTCATCCTCGCGGCGGCGCGCCGCGGCGGCGTCCCCGCGACCGGCGACCTGTCCGCCCGGCTGCGCATGGTCCCGGCCGTCGGCTGGTGGTGGGCGCTCGGCGGCATCGCCGTGGTGGCCGCTCCCCCGGCCGAGGTGCACACCGACCAGCTGGGGCGGCTGCACCGGGAGGACGGCCCCGCCGTCCGGTACGCGGACGGCTTCGCCCACCACTGCTGGGGCGGCGGGCTCGTGCCGGCCGGGCTCGTCGATCCCGGGTGGAGCGCGGAGGACGTCGTCCGGGCGTCCGACGAGGAACTGCGGGGCCGCGCGGTGCGGGAGTTCGGCGCCGCCTCGTACGCCGCCGCCCTCCCGGCCGACCGGATCGCGCCCGACCTGCGGCGCCGCGCGGTCGACCGGCTGGGCTGGGCGCGCTTCGCCGCCGAGGCGCCGCTGGCCCGCGTGGCCGGGCCCGTGCCCGACCCCGGTGATCCGGGCTGCGCGCTGACGCTGCACGACGTCCCGGCGGTGCTGCTCGGCCGGGACGCCCGCGTGGTGGTGCGGTCCGGCGGCGCCTGGGACGGCGCCGCGATCCTGGTGCCCGCCGACGCGGCGGACCCGCTGGAGGCCGCGGGCTGGCTCGGTTTCGGCGCGCCCGAGCCGGCGCCGCTGCCCGAACTGCTGACGCGCGTCTGGGAGAGCGAGGAGCTGCAGGACCTCCTCGCCGGGCTCGACTGCGCGCTGCCGCACGAGCACGTCGAAGCCGTGCACCTGTACTGCGGGGCCCCGCTGTACGCGTTCGCCGGGCACGGCACGGGCGGCACGTACTTCCTGTGCGGCGACGGCCCCCGGCGCCCCGTCCTGTACGCCGACTCCGAGGGCGGCTACCAGGTGCTCGGCCGCGACCTGGAGGAGGCCCTGCGGTTCATGGTCAGCGCGGACCCCGACGGCCGCGACCCCGAGGAGGCGGACGACGAGGCCGCGGAGGCGTTCGGCCTGCGGCCCCTGTCGCCCGACGAGTACCGGGCGCACCGCCGCGGGGCCGAGGCCATGGCGGGCGCGCTCGCCCTGGTGATGGCCGACGAGAACACCGTCTACGAGTACCGCCCGACCACGTGGTTCCGCTGCTGAACCGGCGCGTCAGAGCGGCGACGCGAGCACGGCGGCGATGCGGGCGGCCGCGCCGGCGACGTCGTCGGCCGGGGTGATCCGCTCGGACCACGACCACCAGAACCACCAGCCGTCGGCGGCCTCCTCGACGAGGATGTTCTCGGTCAGGGCGGACGCGTCCGGGTTCGCCACGTGCAGCGCGGGCGACTGCCCGCGGGGCAGCGTGAGCCGCACGCGGAAGCCGCGGGCGGACAGCGCGTCGCCGAGCTCTTCCAGGTATTCGATCCGCGACTTCGTCGGCGTCGCGGGCTCCATGCCGTCAGGCGTCATCCTCGTTCCTTCGTGGATCCGGCGGCCCGACGAGGAGTCACCTTTCCGTGTCCGCGGCCCGGGTGCAAGCACTTCGGGCAGGTCAGCGGGGCGCGCCGCGACGGACGGGCGCGGCGCGCCGACGGACGGCCCGCCATCCGGGATATCTTGCGCATTGCAGACGGCAAGCGGCGAGATGGGGGCGATGACGTGGGCGGCGCCGAGGCGGAGCGGACACGGCCGGACCAGCGGCTGCCGAAGCGCGACGGCGTGCCGGGGCAGACCGCGGCGGCCGAGGACGAGACCCGCGACGAGGCGGCCGGGGACACGGCCGCCGGGGACACGGCCGAGGACACCGTCCACGACGCCGGCGAGGAGACCGGCGCCGAGACCGGCGGCGGGGCGGCCGACGGCCCGGATGACGAGCCCGACGCCGAGCCCGACGCCGAGACCGGTGCCGAGGCCGGCGACGAGCTGGTCGCCGGGCAGACCCTCGTGGACGGGCCGTCCCCGCGGGTGCCGAAGGAGGGCTGGACGGCCGAACTGCCCGCGCCGTCCGGCGGTGACGGCGCCGAGGACCCGGAGGACGGGCCGCCCGCCGCGTCCGGGCCCGAGGCGACGCGGCCCGCGCCGCTCCCGGCGGCGCCGCCCGAGGACGAAGCGGCGGACGCGGCCCCGGAGCCCGCCGCGGAACCCGCTGCAGAGCCCGTTGCTGAGCCCGTTGCTGAGGCGGAGGCGACGCGGCCCGCGCCGCTCCCGTCCGTGCCGCGGCCCGCCGAACCGGCCGAGCCCGCCGATCCGGCGGACGCGACGGCCCCGGCTCCGCTCCCGGCGCCCGAGCCCGCTGCCCCGGCGGCCGCGCCGTCCGTCCCGGCACCGCGCCCCTCCCCCTCCCCGTCGCCGGCTCCCGCGCCGCCCGTGCAGGGCGGGACGAGCGGGGCGGCCGCGCCCGGGGAGAGCCCGACGTGGCACCGGCAGCACTACACCGTGGGCGTGTTCCTCCTCGCCTACGGGGTGATGAGCCTGATCAGCGGGGCGCTGCTGTGGGGCGACCGGCGCGAGGAGGTCGGGGACTACTTCGCGTCCGGCCCGTCCGGGGCGATCCTCGTCCTGGCGAAGGCGGTCCAGGTGCTGCTGGTGCTGCTCACCGCGGCGGCGGTCGCGCGCCGCCGCGACACCTGGTTCGTGCCGCCGCTGGCCGGATGGATGGCGGGCTTCGCGCTGTTCGCCGTCCTGGACGTGTTCAACGCGCGCTGGGGCGGGCTGCTGGAGCACCTGCTGTATCTGGCCGGGTTCGTCATCCTGCTGTTCCTGTCGTACGGGCTGAGCGCGAAGGCGCAGGTCGGCGGCGCGGCGCGGCGGGTGTCCGGGCCGGAGGCGCCGCCGGAGGGGCTGACCCGGACCCAGGAGCTCGCGCTCGCGGCGATCAACCGGCTGCCGCGCCGCTGACCCGGCGCCCGGGGCAGGACGCGGCGGACCGGAAGGCGGCGGCCCCGAAGGCGGCGGGCCGCCCGCGCCGGGTCACGGCACCACGACGATCTTCGCGTGCCGGTCGGGCCGGGTCAGTTCGGTGAACGCGTCCGCGATGCCGTCGAGGCCGACCGTGCCGGTGATGACGGACCCGGCGTCGATACGGCCCTCGGCGATGTCGGTCAGCGTGGCGCCGTACTCCGCGGGCAGCGCGCCGAACGTGCCGCGGATCGTCAGCTCCTTGCTGACCGCGACGCCGGGCTCGATCTCGTCCGGCTGCATGCACACCCCGACCACCATGATCGTCGCCCCGGCGGGGGCGCCCGCCACGGCGGCGCCGAGCACCCCCGGGACGCCGACGCACTCGAACACGACGGCCTGGCGCACGTCGAGGCCGAACAGCTCGGCGGCGATGCGGTCGACGGTGCCGGTGGGGACGCCGAGGTCCGCCCAGCGGTCGTAGGGGGACGCGGCGGACGGGTCGACGGCCTCGTCGGCGCCGAGCCCTTCGGCGAGGGCCCGGCGCTTCGGGGAGAAGTCCACGGCGATCACCGGGCCGTGGCCGCGGGCCTTGAGGGCGGCGACGACGCCCAGCCCGATCGGGCCGAGGCCGAGGACGACCGCGACGGAGCCCGGCGCGATCCCGCTGCGCAGGACCGCGCGGGTCCCGACCGCGAACGGCTCGGTGACGGCCGCGGTCCGCGGGTCGAGCCCGTCCGGGACGGGCAGCGTGAGGGCCTCGTTGAGGATCATGTACTCGCCGTAGCCGCCGGGGTAGGCGGGGGTGTAGCCGATGATGCCGGAGCCCTGCGGGCCGATCCCGATGGGCGGCCCGCAGACGGCGGCGCCGATCGGCAGCTTCCGCTCGGTCCCGGGGCCGTAGCCGACGATCTCGCCCGCGAACTCGTGCCCGAAGACGAGGCCGTCGCGGGGGTCGTGGGGGGTGCCGCCGGAGCGCCGGGTGGTGTCCATGAAGGCGTCCGGGTCCTGCAGGGCGTGCAGGTCGGAACCGCAGATCCCGCAGGCGAGGGTGCGGACGAGGAGCTGCCCCTCCTGCGGGACCGGGTCCGGGACGTCGGTCACGATCATGGTCTTGTCGGCGGTGGTCAACGCAGCGCGCATCCGCGGCCTCCGGTCTTCCGGCGAACGGTCGTTCCCGGAACGCAACCACGTTCGCCGCCCGCGCGATAGTGCCGGGCGCCACTGATCACTGGCAGGTTTTGTGGGTCCGGGGGCGAGGAAAGCCGATCTTGGCAGATGTTGCCCTTGGTGCACGATGTGCCCCATGCCACTTTCTGGAGCATGAGAGTGCGAAAGACGACGTGGTCGGTGGCGCTGGCCGCGTCCCTGGCGGTGCCCGCCGCCGCGGCGGCCCCCGCCGCCGCCCGGCCCGCGGCCCCCGCGGCCGCCTGCGATCCCACCCGGACCGAGCCCGTGTACCGCGGCGACGTCCCCGCGCCCGCCGACGTCCTCGGCTTCGACCTCGGCGAGCGCCCGGTCCGCGCCGCCGAGTCCGACCGGTACCTGGAGGCGGTCGCCGCGCGCAGCGACCGCGTCGTGTCCGGGACCCTCGGCACGAGCGCGCAGGGCCGCCCGCTGAAGTACGCCGTGGTGGGCGAGCCGCGGCTGGTGACGAAGGCGGGCCTGGCGAAGGCGCGGCGGGACGCGCACCGGCTGCGCGACCCGCGCACGCCCGACCGCCTCGCCGAGCGCCTCGCGCGGACCGGCGTCCCGATCCTGTGGGTCAGCGGGAACGTGCACGGCGACGAGCCCAGCGGGACGGACGCCGCCCTGCGGGTCCTGCACGACCTCGGCGACCGCACGGACTGCGCCGCCGAGCGCATCCTCGACAACGCGCTCGTGGTCGTCCTGCCGACGCAGAACCCGGACGGCCGGGAGCTCGGCACCCGGGAGAACGCCTACGGCTTCGACATGAACCGGGACTGGTTCGCCCGTACCCAGCCGGAGACCGACGGCAAGCTCGCGATGCTGAACCGGTACCCGCCCGTCCTCTACATCGACGCGCACGAGATGGGCGGGACGTCCTACTTCTTCCCGCCGAACGCCGACCCGATCTACCACGAGACGCCCGAGCAGGCGATCGGGTGGATCAACGGGATCTACGGGGCGTCGATGGCCGCCGAGTTCGAGGCGCGCGGCATCGACTTCTTCAACCGCAACGTCTACGACCTCTTCTACCAGGGGTACGGCGACACGGTGCCGACGAGCGCGTTCCACTCGGCCGGGATGACGTTCGAGAAGGGCGGCGACAGCCCCTACCCGGAGCGGGTGGAAGAGCAGTACCTCACCCAGTGGGTGGCGCTGTCGGCCGCCGCCCGCAACCGGCAGCGGCTCCTCACCGAGTGGCGGGCGATGGCGGTCGAGGCCCGGCGGCAGGGCGAGGCCGGCGCACTCGAACCGAACCAGGTCTACAACCCGGGCAACGAGGTCGAGCGCCCGGTTCCCGACCGCGAGGTCAGGCACTACTTCCTGCGGGACGGCGACCGCGCCAAGCGCGACGAGGTCCGGACGATCGTGCGGCGCCTCCAGCGGATGGGCGTCGAGGTGGAGCGGCTCGCGCGGCCCCTGACCGTCCCGGACTACAAGGAGTACGGGCGCCCCGCGGGGCGGACGACGCTGCCCGCGGGCACGTACTGGATCTCCATGGCCCAGCCGGAGAAGCACTGGATCCAGGCCATGCTGAACGAGGACTCCTACACGCCGTTCCCGTACTTCTACGACGTGACGGCCTGGAGCCTGCCGCTGCTGGCGAACGTCTCGGGCGGCTCGTCCGGCGCGGAACTGCGGCCCCGCGCCCGTCCGGTGGGGCCCGTCCCCGCCGAGCGCCCGGACCGCGCGGGCAAGGCGCCGGAGATCGGCGTCCTGCAGCTGTCGGAGACCTCGTCGTCGGCGCGGCAGTCGACCGGCTGGCTCCGGCACCGCCTCGACCGCGACTGGCGGCTCCCGTTCACGCCGCTGCGCCCGTCCGACGTGGCGTCCGGGCGGCTGGACGGCGTGGACGTCCTGCTGGTCCCGGACGGCCCCGCCGGCGCGGCGCACGACGCCCTCGGCGAGGCGGGACGGACGGCGCTGCGGGAGTGGACGCACGGCGGCGGCCGGTACGTCGGCTGGCAGGGCGGCACGGAACTCGCGGCCCGGCTCGGGCTGACCACCGCGACGCTCGCCGAGCCCGCGTCCGACATCCCCGGCACGCTGTTCCGCGCGACCGTCGACCGGGGCAGCCCGCTGGCGAAGGGCGTGGGCGGCACCGTCTGGAACTTCACCTCGTACGACGCGGTGATGCGCGCGTCCAGCGGCGTCGTCGTCCGCTATCCCGAGAGCGGCTCCCCCGACTGGTTCGTCTCCGGCTACCAGCGCGGCGGCGAGGAGCTGGGCGGGACGGCCGCGGTCGTCGACCAGCCGGTCGGCGCGGGCCGGTCGGTGCTGTTCGCGGCCGAGCCGAACTTCCGGGCGTTCACCGACGGGACGGCCGGGCTGCTGCGCAACGCGATCCTCGGGCCCGACCCGGAGGGGGCGGCGCGGCCGCGGGCAGCGGCCGCGGCGGAGGCGTCCCGGTCGGCGGCGGCGCTGCCGGACCGCGAGGCGGCGATCCGGGTCTCGGTGCGCGCCGGGGACGCCGCCGCCGCCGAGTCGGTGCTGCGGTCGGTCGGCGCGGCGTGGGACGCGCGCCGCGACGGCGACGCCGTCCGGTTCGTGATCGCCAACCCGCGCGGGCTGCCGGTGGACCACCACCCGTTCGCGCGGCGGCTGCCCGCGCTCATCGCGGAGGCCGGGATCGACCCGCTGGCGGTGGCGCTGCCGGGCTGACCCCCGGAGACGCGCGAGCGTCCGGGGCGGGACTCGTCCCGCCCCGGACGTCAGCGGACGATCCAGGCGGTCGCGGTCATCGTGCCGGGCGGGACCTCGGTGAAGCCGCCGTCGCGGACCGCGACCGCCGCCTCCTTCACGCACGTCCGCCACGGCACGTCCCGCGTCAGGTGCACCCGCGCCCCCGCGTCGAGCCACGCCGCCACGTGCTTCCGCTTCCCCTGCCGGAGCAGCAGCTGCGCGGCGTGCCCGCACTGCGCCGCCGCCTTCCCCGTGGTCATCGCGACGTCCGGGTTGAGGGCGATCGCCGCGTACGGGGCGGCCGGCGGCGGGGGCGGCACCTCCGCCTCCGCCAGGTCGAGGCCCGCGACCTGGAGTTTCGCGAGCCGCGGCGGGACGTCCGCCACCGGCCCGGGCGGGAACGCCCGCACCTGCGCGCCCGCGTGCTCGACGGTCACGCCCGGCAGCGCCTGCGCCTCCGGCCAGCGGACGCCCCGCGCCCGCCGCGTCACCTTGCGGATCCGGCGCGACTCCCACGCCTCGACGGCCGCGCGCCACTCGCCGTCCGGGGCCGTCGCCCGCGGGTCGGTGAGCAGCCGGACGACCGCCGCCGCGGCCGCCGCGCAGACGGCGCCGTGCGCGGGCGGATCGGTCTTCTCCGCGCGGACCACCAGCTGCATGGCCCACGGCGGATCGTCGAGGGGATCGAAGTCGGGTCGCACTCCTGGAGTATTCCAAACCCGATCCAATGCCCCGCACACGACTTTCCGCCGCTCGGAGTGGGTACGGCAACCTTTACCGTTCCGCGATCGTTCAGAACGAGTGGGAGGGCGGCCGACGCCTGAGCCCGGCGGGGCCGCCCAGGCGCAGGAGTCTGGTGGGAGGTCCCCGTGACCATTGGCCAGTGGAGCGATTCCATCCCGGGTAACGGCACGTTCTTCGTCGGCATCGACATCGCGCCGGGCCGCTACCTGTGCACCGACGCCAAAGGCGGCTGGTGGGTCCGCTACCCCGGGCCCGGCGGCGGCGAGCCCGTCGCGTCGTGGCCGCTGCCCGAGGGCGGCGTCGAGATCGAGATCGCCGCCACCGACGTCGCGTTCGAGACCCACACCGGCGCCGACTGGAAGCGCGTCGGCGGCACCGCGCCCGCCGGCGCGGGCGAGGCCCCCGAGCCGCGCCCCGTCGCCGACCCCGCGCTGCGCGCCGAGCTGGACGCCGTCGCCGCGCGCGGCGTGCTGCCGGGCTGGCTGGTCCCGGCGTCCATGCTCATGCTCGGGCTGATCGGATCCACCCTGCTCGGCCCGTTCTGGCTGCTCGGCCTCGGCATGCTCGCCGTGATGATCACGTTCGGGTCCCGTTCGCTGGCACCCGACATCCGGCGCGTCCGCGAGCTGGAGCGCAACCGCGACCGCTACCGCACCCTCGACGACTTCGACGCCGAGGGCCGCGCGATGCTGGCCCGCGCGCAGGCCGCGCTCGACGCCGTCCGCGACTCGCGGGTCAACCGGGAGGGCCTGCTGGACTCCGCCGACAACGCGGTCATGCTGCCGCGGCAGGAGTGGGAGATCGCGCAGGTCCTCGCGCGCCAGTCGAAGCTGCGCGCCGACCACGCGGCGATGGCGGGCGCGGCGGCGTTCCCCGAGGTGGAGGCGGCGCTGCGGCCGCTGCGCGAGAAGCTGGAGCTGTCGGTCGAGTCGGTCGACCGGCGGATCGAGGCGCTGGAGCGGTACGCCGAGCGGGTCCGCGCCGCCGACGAGGCGCTGGAGGCGCACCGCCGACTGGAGGAGATCGCCGCGAAGGCGCACGAGTACGACGAGCTGGTCGCCGACACCGTCCGCGACGACCTGGCGATCCCCGCGATCGACCGGCTCACCGAGCAGTCCGAGGCGCTGATCGGCACGCTGCGGGAGCGCCTCACCGCGGCCGCCGAGGCCGCCGACCAGCTCCCGCCCGCGTCCTGATCCGGCCGCCCCGCGCCGTGGCCCGCCGCACTACGCTGCTCCCCACCGACTCCCCGGATTCGCGAGGGCTCCATGACGGACGGCGACCGGCGCCTCGCCGGGATCATCGACACCACGAGGCCACACCAGGCCCGCCTGTGGAACCACTGGCTGGGCGGCAAGGACACCTACCCCGTCGACCGCGAGGTCGGCGACCGCATCGCGGCCGTGTACCCGGAGATCGCCGACGTCGCGCGGCATTCCCGCGCGTTCCTCGTCCGCGTCGTCCACTACATGGTCGAGCAGGGCGTGCGGCAGTTCCTGGACGTCGGCACCGGGCTGCCCGCCGTCGACAACACCCACGAGGTCGCCCAGCGCGCCGCGCCCGGCTCCCGCGTCGTGTACGTCGACAACGACCCGCTGGTCGTCGCGCACGCCCGCGCGCTGCTCACCGGCCTCCCCGGCGGCGGCTGCGCCTACGTCGAGGCCGACGTCCGCGACACCGCCGCGATCGTCGGGCTGGCCGCCGAGACCCTGGACCTCGCCCGCCCCGTCGGGCTCCTGCTGCTCGGCATCGTCGGCAACGTCCCCGACGAGGACGACCCGCGCGGCGTCGTCCGGCGGCTCGTGGACGCGCTCCCGCCGGGCAGCATCGTCGCGGTCAACGACGGGACGAACGTGCTCGGCGTGGACGCGTGGACGCCCGCGGAGGCCACCGCGCGCGGCGAGGCGCTGCGGCTGTGCGCCGAGGCCGGGACCGTCCCGTACCACGCCCGCACCCCCGCGTTCATCGAGTCGCTCCTCGACGGCCTGGAGACGGTCGAACCGGGCGTCGTGTCGACGCCGCTGTGGCGTCCCGACTTCCCCGACCTCGACGCCGGGAAGCCGATCGACTCGTTCGGCGGCGTCGCCCGCAAGCCCTAGAGGACGCGGGTCCGGGCATGGGCGACCGCGGCGGGGTCAGGAGACGAGGGCGCGGACCTGGTCGGGGCCGGTGAAGACCTCGGCGCGCATGCCGACCTCGCGGGCCGCGCGGACGTTGCGCTCGGTGTCGTCGAAGAAGAGGACGTCGGCGGGGTCGGCGCCGAGGCGCTCGGCGCAGATGCGGTAGGCGCGGGGGTCGGGCTTCGCGACGCCGATCCGGCAGGAGTAGGTCAGCGCGTCGAAGCGGGCCAGCCAGGACGCGTGCTTCCCCTCCATGCGCGGGACCAGATCGGTGATGATGTTGGAGAGCAGGCCGAGGGTGCGCCCCTCGTCGGCCAGCTCGCCGACGAGGGCGACCATGCGCTCGTCGACGTCGGTCCAGCTGTCGAGGTCGGCCTCGATGAGGGCGGGCACGTCGGGGAACTCGGTGCCGAGGGCCGCGGCGACGTCCGTCCAGTAGGCGGTGCTCTCCTGGCCGGCGTCGTAGGCGGGCCTGTTGGACCAGTACGCGTCCCAGAACGCCGGGCCGGAGCGGCCCGCCAGGGACTCGATGCGCCGCACCGCCTCCGCGGACTGCGTCCGGGCGATCACTCCGTACAGGTCGAACACGATCACGTCGGGCATACCCCGAGCCTACGCAAGGCGAGCAAGCGGTTGTCCGAGGCGGCATAATGAGGGGGTGACCACGACGAACGCTGATTCCGGACGACCCAGAACCCGCAGTTCCGGCGGGGGCGGAACCCGCCGCCGCGGCAAGGGGTCCCCGGCCCTGGCGTCGGAGCGGCGGGAGCACCTGGTCAAGCTCGCGGCCGAACTGTTCGCCGAGAAGGGTTTCCAGGCGACGACGGTACGCAACATCGCCGAAGAGGCGGGCATCCTGTCCGGCAGCCTCTACCACCACTTCGACTCCAAGGAGTCGATCGTCGACGAGATCCTCACCGGCTTCTTCGAGGACATCATGGCGGCGTACCGCCGCGTCATCGACGAGAACGACGACCCGCGCGCGACGATCGCCGGGCTCGTCCGCACCGCGTTCGGCACGCTGGAGCCGCACCGCGCGGCCATCACGGTGATGCAGAACGACTGGAACTACCTCAAGGGGATGGAGCGGTTCGCCTACCTGACCAAGTCCGAGGACGAGGTCGAGAAGATGTGGGTGGACACCCTCCGGGCGGGCCAGGAGCAGGGCGTGTTCCGGCTCGACCTCGACCCGAAGCTCACCTACCGGATGATCCGCGACACGGTGTGGGTCGCCATCCGCTGGTTCAAGCCGGGCGGGCAGCTCAACGCCGAGGGGTTGGCCGAGCATTACCTCAAGGTGATGTTCGACGGCATCAACCTCCACTGACCGGGCCGGACGCCCCGGCCGCCCCGGCGGCCGCGCCGATTCGCCGGTGCGCCCTCGAGAACCCCTTTAGTGTGCTTAGTCACACTTCCTGGGCAGGGGTGATGACTTGGCCCGTGGGGACGCTGTTACGGACGAGTTCTACGGGGGGAGGGCGACATGACGGCCGATCAGGATGCCGGAAACGGGGAGCCCACGCCCGCCATGCGCAGCGCCACGGCGCGCGGGCTGCAGGAACAGTTCCCGGGGGTGCGGGTCTGGTACGGCGAGGCGACCGGGTCGTGGTGGGCCATGGTGCCGCTGCGCGACGGGCCGCGGCTGCTGGAGGCGGAGACACCGCAACGGCTGCGCGACGCGATCCTGAACGCGCGGGCGCGCGGGTGATCCACGGGTGATCCATGGGCGGTGCGCGCGGGGCGCGGCCGGAATCGAGGCCGCCCGCCGGAGACGGGGCGCGATCCGTCCCCGGCGGGCGGCGTCTCATCGACGTTAACCCGAAACAGCTTCAGACACAAGCGCTTGCTCGGTGCCCTTAGCGCTCGTACTGGACGACCGCCCGCTCGGCCGTGATCGGCGCGATGCGCCCGTCCGCGATCTCCCGGTGCGCCGGGTGGTCCCGGTACACGACGTAGGCGTCGCGGTCGGCGAAGTCCGCGACCACCACGAAGTCGTAGGCGCCCGGGCTCACGCCCGCGTCGGCGCCCATGGAGTACTCCCGGATCTCCGGGATG
Organism: Actinomadura sp. WAC 06369; assembly: GCF_003947565.1. Lineage (NCBI taxonomy): Bacteria > Bacillati > Actinomycetota > Actinomycetes > Streptosporangiales > Thermomonosporaceae > Actinomadura > Actinomadura sp. WAC 06369. The sequence goes on from NZ_QHJN01000115.1 coordinate 19,589, forward strand.
AGCGCCGGCAGCTCCGCGAGCCGCGCCGCCACGTCCTCCTGCTGGCCGGTGGTCGTCCCCTCGGCCCACCTGAACATCACCACATGCCGAAATCCGCTCATGTCGGCACGTTAGCGGGGTCGCGATCTCCGTCGCGGCCGTCGCCGCGCCCCGGCGCGTCGCGTGCCCGGCGCGTCGCGTGCCCGGCGCGCCCGTCCGGCGGGGCGCTCAGACGGTGCCGAGCTCGGCGGCGACCATCGCGCCGAGCTCCCAGCACTCCTCGAGCGCCGCGCGGCCGGGCTCCCCCGTGACGACGGCGGGCGGCCGGACGGCGCGCCACTTCAGCCCCGTGGTGATCGACTCCAGGGCCCGCAGCGCGCCCGTCGCGTCGCTTCCCGCGTGCAGGTACGCGCCGAAGGGGCGGCGGACCGTCTCCTCCAGGCACGGGTAGTACACCTGGTCGAAGAAGTGCTTGAGGGCGCCCGACAGGTAGCCGAGGTTGACCGGGGAGCCGAGCAGGTAGCCGTCCGCCTCCAGGACGTCCACGGGCGACGCGGTCAGCGCCGGGCGGGCCACAACCTCGACGCCCCCGACCTCGTCGGTGGACGCGCCGGACCGCACGGCCTCGTACATCGCCTGGAGGTTCGGCGACGGGGTGTGGTGGACGATCAGCAGCCTCTTCATCGCCTCCGACTCTAGACGCGCGGCCGCGCCCCTGATCGCGCGCACGTTCCCGAACGTGATTCGATGAACGTCCCCGTGGAAAGGCAGGAGACTCCCATGACCGTGCCCCCCGACGTGCCCGGCGTGCAGGGCCACTGCGACCCCGCGTTCGCCGGCGTCCGCGAAGCGTTCGAGCGGAACTTCGCCGAGCGGCGCGAACTGGGCGCCGCCGTCGCGGTGTACGCGGGCGACCGCAAGGTCGTGGACCTGTGGGGCGGGACGGCCGACCGCCGCACCGGCCGCGAGTGGCGGGCCGACACGCCCTGCTTCGGGTTCTCCTGCACCAAGGCGGTGACGGCCGCCGCCGCGCTGCTGCTCGCCGAGCGCGGCGCCTACGAGGTGGACGGCCCGGTCACCGCCTGGTGGCCCGAGTTCGGCGCCGCCGGCAAGGACGCGACGACCGCCGCGCACCTGCTGTCGCACCAGGCCGGGCTGCCCGCGTTCGCCCGTCCGGTGTCGGCGGAGGAGGCCGCGGACGCCCCGGCGCGCGCCGCCGAGCTGGCCGCGCAGGAACCCGAGTGGACGCCCGGCGAGGGGCACGGCTACCACGCGCTGACCTACGGGTGGCTGGCCGGGGAGATCGTGCGCCGGCTGTCCGGGCGGACGGTCGGCGCGTTCGTCCGGGACGAGTTCGCCCGCGACCGCGACCTGTGGATCGGCGCCCCGGACGACGTCATCGAGCGGGCCGCGAAGATGACGGCGGGCCGCGCGCCGCGTCCCGCCGGCGGCACCGATGCGCCGCGTCCCGCCGGCGGCACCGACGCGCCGCGTCCCGCCGGCGGCACCGACGCGCCGCGTCCCGCCGGCGATGCCTCGCTCCTCGACCGCCTCGCGAGCGCGTACACCGACCCGGACAGCCGCATGAACCGCGCGATGAACAACCCCCATCCCGGCAAGGGCGGCTACAACAACCCGGTGGTGCTGCGCGCGGGCTGGCCGGGGGCGGGGATGATCGCGACGGCCCCCGCGTTCGCCGGCTTCTACCGCGACCTCGTCGCCGGCCGGATCCTGCGCCCGGACACGCTCCGCGAGGCGATCCGGCCCCGGGTGAGCGGCCCCGACCGCACGATGCTGATCGACAGCGCGTTCGGCCTCGGCTTCATGCGTCCGGCGCAGACGTTCTTCGTCCCGGCCGCCGGACGCGACACGGCGTTCGGGCACACGGGGGCGGGCGGCTCGATCGGGCTCGGCGACCCCGACGCCGGACTCGCCGTCGCCTACCTGCCGAACCGCATGGGCGACCTGGGCGGCGACCTGCGCGCCTACCGGCTCGTCGAGGCCGCGTACGCCGCGCTCGGCTGAGATACCGTCCCGCTCCATGGAGGTACGCGATCTTCACCCGTGGCCGTCCGCGCCGGAGGAGGCGGAGGCGATCCAGGACCGGCTCCGCCCCCTGCTCGACCTGGACTCCCCCGGCCCCGAGCGCCCCCGGACGGTCGCCGGGCTGGACGTCTCGTACGCGGGCGACGGCGGCGGGACCGGCACGCGCCTGGCCGCGGCGGCGGTCGTCCTGGACGCCGCCACGCTACGGGTGGTGGAGGAGTCGGTCGCCGTCGGGACGGCCGCGTTCCCGTACGTCCCGGGCCTGTTCGCGTTCCGGGAGCTGCCCACGCTGATCGAGGCGCTCCGCGACCTGCGGACGGTCCCCGACCTGCTCGTCTGCGACGGGTTCGGCGTCGCGCACCCGCGCCGGTTCGGGCTCGCCTGCCATCTCGGCGTGCTGACCGGCCTGCCGACGATCGGGGTCGGCAAGACCGCGTTCGTCGGCGCGTACGCGGCGCCCGGCGGGCGGCGGGGCGACACGAGCCCGCTCACGGTCGGCGGCGAGGTCGTGGGGCGGGTGCTGCGGACGCAGGACGGCGTCAAGCCGGTGTTCGTGTCCGTCGGGCACCGCGCGGGCCTCGACGCCGCGTGCCGGACCGTCCTGGGGCTGGCGCCGGAGCACCGGCTGCCGGAGACGACGCGGCGCGCGGACCGGCTGTCGCGGGACGCGCTGCGCGGCTGACGCCCCTTGTTCGCCAACCAAGCGTTCGCTAGTTTTGCTGCGACGGCACGGCGAGAGGGAGCGTTGATGGGACGGCTCGACGGCAAGGTGGCGCTGATCACCGGCGGCGCGCGCGGCATGGGGAAGGCGCACGTGCGCCGGTTCGTCGCCGAGGGCGCGAAGGTGGTGTTCGGCGACGTCCTCGAGGAGGAGGGCGCGAAGCTCGCGGCCGACGTCGGGGACGACGCCCGGTTCGTCCGGATGGACGTCGCGAGCCCGGACGACTGGGCGACCGCCGTCCGGACCGCCGTCGAGACCTACGGATCGCTGAACGTCCTGGTGAACAACGCGGGCATCATGCGGCACAAGCGCATCGAGGACATGTCCGTCGACGAGTTCAAGCAGGTCCTCGACGTGAACCTCGTCGGCCAGTGGCTCGGCGTGAAGTCGGTGACCGCCGCCATGCGGGACGCGGGCGGCGGCTCGATCATCAACGTCTCGTCGACCGAGGGGTTCATCGGCGCGTCCGGCCTCGCCGCCTACAGCGCCAGCAAGTTCGGGATCCGCGGCCTGACGAAGGCCGCGGCCCGCGAGCTGGGCGCCGACGGCATCCGGGTGAACTCGATCCACCCCGGCGGCGTCCTGACCCCGCTCTCCCTGCAGGAGGACGTCGTCGCCGCCACCGCCGACAGCGCCGACGCCTTCCTGAAGGCGCTGCCGCTCGGCCGCATGGGCAAGACGAAGGAGGTCTCGGGCCTCGTCGTGTACCTCGCGTCCGACGACTCGTCCTACTGCACCGGCAGCGAGGTCCTGGTGGACGGCGGCATGCTGACGGGCGCCGGCTACTGACCCGCCCGTCAGGCGGCCCGCCGGTCCGCCCACCCCTCGACGGCCTCGAGCTGCGCCGCGAGCGAGATCAGCGTGGCCTCGTCCGAGTCGCGGCCGAGGAGCTGCGCGCCGAACGGCAGGCCGTCCCGGGTGAGCCCGGCGGGCACGTTCACGCCGGGCCACCCGAGGACGTTCCACGGCCACGCGTACGGGCACGCCGCCGCGGCCGCGGACTGCGTCCTCCGGTACCCGGCCCCCTCGAAGGCCCCGATCCGCAGCGGGCGTGACGCGGTGGTGGGCGTCAGCACCACGTCCGCGTACCGGAAGATCCGCCCGACCCTGCGCCACAGGTAGGGGTCCATCTTCCTGACCAGCGGCAGCAGGCGCCGGCCGACCACGCGCCCGATCCGGGCCTCCACCTCGGTGCGGGCCTCGGGCCGCGGGGCGTTCATCGCGTCGAGCCAGTCGGCGGCCCCGGCCGTCCCGCGCGGGACCAGCCCGAGCCCCACCGGCCCGTAGTCGGGGTCGGCGGGGAAGACCCGGTGCCCGAGCTCGGTCAGCCGCCGCGCCAGCCGCTCGACGCCCGCCCGGATCTCCGGGTCGAGCCGGCCGCTCGCCCCGAACGCCGTCCGGAACGACACCGCCACCCGCAACCGCCCCGGGTCCCGCCGCGCCGCCTCGGCGAACGGCCGGAGCGGCGGGTCCAGCCGGTAGGCGTCCTCCGGACGGCTCCCGGTGAGCACGTCGAGCAGCAGCGCGGCGTCCTCCACGCTCCGCGCGAGCGGCCCCCACACCGTGATGCCGTTGAACGGGTCGGTGTGCGGGAACCCCGACACGCGGCCCCGCTGCGGCTTGATCCCGACCAGTCCGGTCCAGGCCGCCGGGATGCGGATCGACCCGGCCCCGTCGGACCCCACCGCCGCCGCGACCATCCCCGCCGCCACGGCCGCCGCCGACCCGCCCGACGAGCCGCCCGGCGTGTACGCGGGGTTCCACGGGTTCCGCGCGACCCCGTACTCGGGCGACTCGCTGAACGGCCAGAGCCCGACCTCGCACGTCGTCGTCTTGCCCACCACGACCGCCCCGGCCGCCCGCAGCTTCCGCACCACCTCGGCGTCCCGCGTCCGCACCGGGTGCTCGCCGCCGACCGCGAACGGCGTCGTCTCCCCCGCCACGTCGGTGTCGTCCTTGATCGCGACCGGGACGCCCAGCAGCGGCAGCCGTTCGCCGTCCCTGAGCTGCTCGTCCGCCGCCGCGGCCTCGCGCAGCGCCGCCTCCTCCCGCACGACCCGGAACGCGCCCAGATCGTCCCGCCGCCGGATCGCGTCCAGCGACGCCCGCACCAGCTCCCGGCTCGACACGTCGCCGTGCGCCAGCGCGTCCGCCTGCCCGGCCAGCCCGAGATCCACGCCACCACCCCTCTCGTTCGTTCGAACGAACGATATCCGCGGCGTGCGCGATGGGGAAGACTGAACCTCGATGAGCGCCCGCGACCAGATCCTCAGCGCCACCCTCCGCCTGATCGGCGAGCGGGGCATCGGCGCCGTGACCAACCGCGCCGTCGCCAAGGCGGCCGGCGTCTCCCTCGGCTCCCTGACCTACCACTTCCCGAGCCAGGACGGCCTGCTGCGCGAGGCGCTGCAGACCTTCGTCGACCTCGAACTCGCCCGCATCACCGCCCGCCTCGCCGAACTCGCCGACGCGGGCGTCGCGCCCTTCCAGGCCCCCGACCAGGTCGAGAAGGCCGTCATCGACTTCGCGGACGGCCCCGAGCAGCTCGCCAACCTCGAACTGCACCTGCACGCCGCCCGCGACCCCGGCGTCCGCGAGACGGCGACCCGCTCCGTCGAGGCGTACGACCGCCTCGCCGCCGCCGTCCTCACCGCGCTCGGCATCCCGGACGCCGAACGGCACGCCCCCACCGTCGTCGCGCTCCTGTACGGCCTCGCGATCCGCCGCCTCGCCACCGGCGACCCGACCGCCGGCGGCACCGCGGACGCCTTCCGGCTCCTGCTCTTCGGCGCGTTCCCCCGGGAAAGCGGAACCGGCCCGGACGGTCCCAGAGCGGGGTAACGAGACCGTACGGGCCGGATCCTGTCTCAATCAGGAACCTGGCCGGACCCCAGGTCCGGCCGCCACTTCTCCGTCCGCCAGTGCACCTCCACCGGGTCTGGGACGCGACACAACGAAGCTAGCCCCCCGCAGACCCCCCGCCCCGCCACTTAAGGCTCCCTTAGGGATGCGCTGAGCCGGACTTATAAGACCAAGATCCACAGAGCCTCCGCGCCTGCCTTTCGCGCACCTGGCCAGCTAATTCACCAGTTACCGCTGGCACGGTCACCGTCTCCACGGCAGGGGGC